>CAYTTD010000009.1:0-13440 GCA_964440595.1 uncultured Gaiellales bacterium | reverse complement strand
GGGCGAGGTTGTAATGGTGCTTGTCGGGCACCGCTTCGGCCCACGCGAGCTGCTGTTTCACGCAGTGATCGACAAGGTTCACGTCTGCAAGCTCGGCGAGCTCTCACCACGCGACATCGAGCACGACAACCCAGAGTTTCGCCGCGTGGAAGACACCCAACAGTTTCTCTCACAGCTCTATAACCGCGACATCTCACTCGACGACAACGTCACCGTGGTGATGTTCTCTGAGATTCTGGGAGTGTAGTTCCGGGGCTTTCCAGCCACCGCCATTACCACGATTGCGTCATTTGCCAACGGTTTTTCTGTTTGTGTTGTGGAACGTGGTTGTCAGATGACCTTTTTCCTCAACGCAACCGGAAAAACCAATTGAACGAACCGCAAGAGGTGCGAGCAGAAGCGCAAGTAGAAGCGCAAGCTTGTGACTTGAGCCGGCGCTCGCATGCGGCTGCGCGTGAACTTTGTGTCGGCGGTTTCAACCGGTGGCTGCAACATGTACCTGGTTTTCGGTCGCTTGCATATCGATCCTGTGCCTTGTCGCGGAACCTTGCTTATCGATCGCGAGCCTTGGCGTGGAACCTTGTCGCGGAACCGGATTGGCAATTATCGTCGTCCCAGGTCGAGTTTTATCTCGTATTTGATCAAAAGTCGCCTTGGGAGCAACTAATTTGCACCCCAAAGCCTACGTTTCAGATTCTGTAGTCGTTGCGATCTGGCGCTCGAATTGACGCAGCGTGGCGATCAGACGCAGTTTGCCGATCTATCAGCGACCAACCAGCGTTAGCTTGCCAAGTTGTATGTCAGCCTCGATAACCGCCGTCGCTGCGTCGCTCACCACGATGCCACTGCCTTCGACCTTGTACCTGCTCGTCTTGCGCACGGCGTACTCACCTGCTGGTAGAACCAGGGTTGTGCTGCCTACCTGCTGATCCAGCTTGACGCTATCAGGCGCGCTTGCAAACTCAAGACGTACGCTGCCAGCCTGGCTGTCGATCTTTGCACTGCGAACGGTGATGCTCTCCCCTTTCACAGAGCCAGCTTGTGAGTCAATCGAGATCCCCTCGCCAGAGACGTTTTCAAGCCTGACACTTCCTGCCTGCGACTCGACTTTTACATCTCCGTCGATGTTCTGTGCGCGAACGGATCCTGCACGCGATTCCAGGTTGACCTCGCCACTGCAATCGAAAACCCTTACTGAGCCTGCGTTGCTCTCTACGGTTACTCCGGAAGTTGCACCGACCACCTTTACGGATCCTGCATTTGAACGAACCTTGACCCGAGCAGCACGACTGTTCACCCTTATGCTGCCGGCCTGGGTGGCTACATCAACCTCAACGTTTGCGGGTGCCGTTATGAGGAGTTCACGCTTGACGTCTCCAAATCCCCATCGCCCACTGTACTTGCTACTTGCCTTGACCTCTACACGAAGAACGTCATCGGTAATGGTCCAGGTAAGGTCTGGAGCCTTGTCTGGGTCAACCTCATAAGTCGCCTGAACTCTGGTTCGGTCGTCATCCGCCGGATTAACCTCTACGCGACCGTAGTCGGCGCTAATCTCAATCCGCGAAAAGTTCTGCTCGAAAGCCTCGTCAAAATTGCACGCGCTAACCGTGTCTGAAGTGCTGTGGGTAACCATGTTAGTTCCTCCTGTCATTACCCGATTTGTATGTTGATTATGGGAAGGTTGACTGCTTAGGTTCGGCGCATTCGCCAGATTGCCGCAATCAACACCGCCATTGCAAGCATTGTAACCAACCCGACAAAGCCAAGCCTCTTGAAGATGTCTACCAACCCGAACTGGCCAACGGCAACGATGAACTCGCCGGTACTCTGCCCTTCGGTTCTTCCCTGTGCAGTGACCCTGTAGGTACCTGTCTGGGCAGCGTCAAACCTGAAGACCGCAACTCCATGACGTGATCCCAGGTCATACGTAAAGCTACCGTTTATAACACTCAGATCCACCGACTCATCGTCTGGGCCGATGACCTCGTATTCAGCTTCAGGAACCCTGCCACCTGTGTCGTAGGAGTTTCCTTCGTAGGTACTGGTTGTCTCGACGTAGATCGTCTGCGTGCCCAGGTTAGCGTCTCTAACTTTGATATTACCTTCGCCAGGCGCAACGAATCTGGAGAATTTTTTGTCAATGGACGCCAGACCATCGTAGAGAACGTATCCTCCATACCCGAGGCCCCCAAGCAGTGCGAAAACCGGCAACAGATACAGCCAGGCAGTTGGACGCCCACGGCCTGGTGTTCCTTGATCAATGTCCATGGGGATCAACCTCTCCGTTTTCGTTGGAATCACCGTGATCGTGCGTTGAATGATCGTGCTTGTCGGATCTTTTTTCTGGCGTCTCGGGAGCCTTTTTGACGAGAGGCATCTTCACCGTCAACACACCGTCTACCTTTTTCGCGCCAGTTGGCACAGGCCTCGTGCTCGTGAATGAGACTCCGTTTGGCTCACTGCCAACGTCCGTTGTAACGACCACCTTCATCGTCTTCAGGTCAATGTACTGAACCGAATCAGCGAATGTATTTGTTACAGCTGCCAACTTGCCGCCAGGCTCAACCATCACTCCATGTGTGCCAGCCGCAGTGTCCACGGTAGAAATCTTCTTCATGGTGCCAGCGTCAAATACCATCAGCGATTTCGATGGTCTTTCCTTCGTGCCCTGGACCGCAACCAGCACCATCTTGCCATCTGGTGTGACAAAGATCTGGATTGGACCGAGGCCCGTCTTTGCACGACCGTCGACCTTCATCGTTGCAAGGTTGATGCGCGCAACCTCATTATCTTCATTGAGAGTGACGAATAGGTGTTTTGCGTCCGGCGAGTAGGCCACCTGCACGGGCGTGCCCCCCACCTTTACCGTTCGGGTTTCACGAGCACCTGAGGCAGTTAGATCTGAACTTGGGTCCACATCCTTCATGCGTGCGTTTGCAACCCTGACGATGCTGATGGTTCCATCCTGCATGTTTGCAACCGCTACAGATTTTCCGTCCGGGCTAAACCTTGCTCCATGAGGAAATTCGCCAACAGGAACTGGCGTAACGATCACAAACATAGAAGGCTGCTCACCTTGATTGGCATAGCTTCCTGCGACACCCTTTGGATCAGGATTATCGATCAGTTGAACAACTCCATCCCCTGCTGCAACCACTACGGTGCGTGATGAGTCGGGCGAGTGAGTCACGTGAGCCGGGTGATCTCCCGCCGCAATCGTAGCTATCAAACGCAAGGTCTTCGAATCGATTATGTAGGCTTGATTTGAATCCCCGCTAGTCGCCCACACGGTCTTGCCATCTGCGGTGGCCTCAACGTTGTGCGGCGTTGGAATATTCGTGACCCGAGCCAGAATCTTTCCCGTTCGCGCATCCAACGCGACCAGTGAGTTTGCGGCCTCTTCGGTCACCCAGAACACACCGTTGACTTCAGGCAATGTGACCTTGCCCTCACCTGGTTTTGCTCCCTTGCCAGTCGAAGCCTTTTCATCAGAACAGGCAGATATGGAAAGTGCAATTAGCGCCACTGAGATGAGCATCATGAAAGCTCGCATGGGTACACCTCGTTCAGGAGAACATGATCAGCATTGTGCTTGACTTGCCCTAACATACATGAACAAAAAAATCGGGGCTCATCTGCACTCCCCCCAGATCTGCAGACGAGCCCCGGATTTTTTTCCGTTGGCTCCCGGACTCCGTGTATTCCGTCTTTGAAACGCACCCCACGCACGCAAGCGGCGGAGTCTTCGGGATATACCGCCCACCTTCTCTTGCTAAGGCGATGATCCATCCTTGGATCGGGCGTATGTAAAACAGTTGTGGTACCCGGCAAGCTGTTGGGTAAGCAAACTGTCGTTAAACTGACGGTACAACGAAACTGAAATGCTGGCAAGAGGTATACACAAATAATGCCAAAAGTGGCCGTCGATCTACTCTCATTTACCGGAACCAAAGGCGGAATGGAGGTCTATACTAAGGCAATTTACAGGCAATTTGGCATATCACCACGTGAATTCGATTTTGTTGGCATCGCTAGTCGAGAAGGTCACGATGAAATCAAAAAGTGGTTCCCTGGTGAGGTAATCAACTCCGGAATAACCGGCGAGGGACGAATTTCCTGGGCCATCGGAGAGCTATTTAGGATTGGCACTATCGCTGAGAAGCTCGGAGCCGACCTTCTGCATTGTCCTGCGACGCTGGGACCACGCAAAACACGTATCCCAACGGTTATCACGATGCACGACATGTTCTACTTCACTCACCCTGAGTTGATGTCAACACCGCTCTATACGAAGCCAGTTCAGTGGATGGAAAAGCAGGCGGCAGCGAATGCAACAAACATCATCACAGACAGCCACTACTCTGCCCGTGACATCCTTAAGTACCTTCCGGTTGATGAGCCCAAAGTACACGTAGTGCACCTCGCTGGACTTGATCCGCTGGCGAGTGCGGACAAGGGAGCACGATCAACACCCGGCAATGAGGTTAGCCTTCCACATCCGAAACTTATCCTTGCTTCGGGCGCGCGACGCCCTCACAAAATGTGGGAAGTGCTCGTGAGAGCTCTCCCGCTTATTGAAGAATCCGAGAGGCCACATCTTGTGATCACTGGTGGTCGTGGAGACGACCCGATCCAACCCCATGTTGATGAAACAGGCATGCACAATTGGGTTGAGTTACGCGGCTGGGTGGATGATGACGAGATGAGATCACTTCGAAGGTCTGCGACGGCTATTGCCGTGCCAAGCGTCGTTGAGGGATTCTCGCTGCCAGTCGTTGAAGCCATGGCCGAAGGGATACCCGTGGTGATCTCAGACATAGATGTGCACCGCGAGATAGCAGGAGATGCCGTTCTCTACTTCGATCCTCTGAATATTTCTTCAGTCGCCGAAGCTCTTCGTTCAGTATGCAATAACGACGAGCTAAGACTGGATTTGCGGAGAAAAGGGCTTGACCAGTCCGCAAAATTTTCGTGGGAGAACACTGCCTCTAAGACGCTGGACATCTTTGAGATGTCTATCAGGTAGACACAAAGGCAACGGATGCGACCTGTAGCATCTGCGTCGTGAAATTCTTTAGCGAGTTCAGAGAATGGTACGAGGTCGATGGTCGACGCTTCTCGCAATCGGTTGCGAAGAAGACCTTTGGCCGCACGGGAATATCTCCCAACTACCTGACTGTATCCGGTTCACTTCTAAATCTGGTCGCAGCAATTCTTATCGTTTCCGATCACTGGTTTTCAGCAGCAACAATATTTCTGATTGGTAGCCTTCTCGATTCGCTTGATGGTGCTGTTGCAAAAGTCACAGGTAAGGAAACCAAGTTTGGGGCCTTCCTTGACTCAACACTTGATCGAGTCAGCGAAGGGTTCGTGATAGCTGCACTCGGTATCGTCTTTGCCCACGCCGACAATCTGATTGCAGTGGGTGCCTGCTTTGTTGCCCTGGCATCTTCATACCTCGTTAGCTATACCCGCGCACGGGCAGAGAGCTTGAACGTTCAGTGCAAAGGAGGCCTTGCGTCCAGAACAGAACGAGTTTTTCTAATCACGGTGGGCCTGCTATTGACTGGTCTCGGTGTTGAGCATGCGATTGACGTGGTCATCTACATGCTCGCATCGGCGGCCGCCTTGACGGTGATCCAGCGGGTGGTACATGTTCGCAAGGTGTTAAACGAACGAGACCGAAAGAGAGCCGAACGCGAGAAGAAGTACGGCTCACGCCCTAGACGACGTCAACAGAGGCGCCGAAACCAAAACGGCCGAAGCCAGGACCAGGGCAACCGACAATGAACAAGATGCGCATAGCATTCGTAACGCCATATCCCTGGCAGCATGCGCACCCCGTAAATGATCACATTTCAGAATTGGCGTCTGCAATGTGTAGCGCCGGAATACAGGTCATGGTGATTGCACCAAGTGCCGGCTTTCGGGCACGAAACGCGTCCAGACGTGCAATCAGGTTACTGGCAACAGGTGAGGATCCCTCCGCGGTTTTTGGCGACGAAACATTGTTCGCTCCGGAGGCAGGCGACAAAAGGGGCGAACAGTTCCATAACTGGCCTCTGCTAACAATGGCAGCGCTGCCTGGGGCTACGACTGTCACAATGAGAGCAGCATTGAGAACTTTGTTCGCATGTGGCGAGATCGATTTATTGAACTTCCACGAGCCGCTTGAAAATGAGTTTATTCGTCATGCGATTAAGACCTGGCAGGGTATGGCGGTCGCTACAGTTCACTCTCCGCCGGATGCATCGCCACTTGGCCCGTTCGGGATCGCCAAAAGGGAGCGCCTTCTCGATAACATCGACCATTGGATTGTCTCTTCTACGGATGTCTCAAAAGATCTGAAAAAGGTGGCCGGAGAACCAGGCGCAAAGACCACGGTAATGCAGCTTTTCGCCCGCTACGTGGCGTCGTCAAACCCATACCAACAGGCAGCGTTCAATCTTCCACATCCTGACGAAAACGAAGGGCCGCTCATCGTAATTGGGCGAGGGAACGGAGACGAGCGTCACGTTCGCGCTCTCCTCAAAAGCCTGGCGGAACTTGAGTCAATGCCTATTGTCATGTCACTGGGTCGATGGACCGCACAGCATCGTGTGAAGATCCCTCGGCCACTGAAGGGCAGATTTCTTTGGCTGGACGCTGGCACAAGAACCAGCGCAATGCCGATTCTTGCCTCAGCCAAGGCTATGGTCGCAACTCCCCATACAGATCGACGCCTTGTTCTGGAGGCTGAGGATGCCGGCATCCATGTGATAGAGATGCAACACGGCCCTGACAAAGCGGCGCTCGCTGCTGCGGCTTCAGATGTCGCCAACACTGTCGAGGGTATCTCAGACGGTAGCGCTGAAAACAGCCAGTCGTTACAGTCAACTCAGCAACTTGCCACAGAGTTCTCATCGATCATTGAACAGCTGTTAGCTGCTGTGCACCCGACCAGGCCAACAATGGCAACCTCAGCCAAACCATCAACGCCAACTCGCGAATGCCTCATCGACCTCCACATGCATACAAACCATTCATGGGACTGTGCAACGACGCCTGAGACTCTCCTCCAGACTGCCGTTGATGTTGGACTTACCGCAATAGCGGTGACTGATCACAATGAGATTTCCGGCGCACTTGAATGCGCCGCGTAGGCAGATCAGTTTGGCATTCAGGTAATCGTTGGAGAAGAGGTCAAGACATCAGAGGGCGAAGTAATCGGACTCTTCCTGAAAGACAAGATTGAGAAAGGGATGTCTTGGCACGAGACGATTGCTGCGATTCGGGCACAGGACGGACTCGTTTATGTGCCCCATCCATTTGATCGCATGCATACGATCCCTGATGTCGCAACACTTCGCGACACGCTAGATGAGATCGACCTGTTTGAGGTCTACAATGCCCGTCTCGCGTTTGAGCAGTTCAATCGGGACGCCCAACGATTTGCATCAAAGTACAACCTTACTGAGGGAGCCGGCAGCGACGCACATGTGCCTCAAGGGTTGGGCACTGCAGCCGTCCATATGCCGGCGTGGAGTGACCCAGAGAGTTTTCTTGTAGCACTCAGGCAGGGAGAAATCATCAAACGCCCAAAAAGTCTTGTTTATCTGCAGGGACTCAAGCTGCTCGACACTGTGACGGGGCGTACCAAAGCCTGAACCCGATGCAGGGATCATCCGATTGGTGTGGAAACCATTTCAGGCATGAACCACTTGCATCCGCACAGGAGCGATAACGACCAGGTATACCAGCGATACCTTGACCGAGCGATCAATGACATCAACGAGTTGTCACATGAGATCGGACAGTGCGGATTGTGCAATCACCGCAAGGATTTCCCTCATGTTCTTGGAACGGGGCACCCCTTGGCCGACATCTTTCTTGTCAAGTATCGGCCACGGAAAAATGAACTCATTGAGGGAGTGAGCTTTTTCGGAGAGTCTGGTCAGGCGATCATGAACTCTATGCAGCGTCTGAGCATTGATCCACTAGACCTTTACGGCACCAACTGCATAAAGTGCAGCGACGACCCTGCGCCGTGCGAGCGCGAACGATGCCCAACGTGGCTCCGCAAAGAGATTCGCATCGTGTCGCCTCGAATGCTCGTGGTCATGGGCGAGCCAACGCGCCAGTCAGTCAACGACCTTCATATTGAAGATGCACTGGAAATCAAGCCGCTCCTCGGCGAGATACAACCTTGGCTGCATGAGTGCCACGCCCTTTTTGTGCCAGACATTGACGATTCACTTGAGGCTCCCGCTGACAAGCAGGAATTCTGGAAGTGTTTTCGCGCAATTGGTGAGTGGTATGCCGACAAGCCACCATTTTAGTCCACCCGAAACAACCAATCGACATCTTGCCTTCCTTGGCGCTCGAGCCTGCGCTGCTCCAATGTTGTTGCTGACCGCCGGATGGATCGTTTACCCCCACATCCCATTGGAGTCGATCACAAGCCAAGCAGCCTTGCGTGCTACTGCGTACACGGGCATGACATTGTGGCTAGCAATTCTCTTGTGGTGCCAGGCGGCGTGGGTCTCAAAGACGTCAACTGGCGACAAGCGGCTGCACCTACCTGTTCTTGTTTTGGGGCTCGTGTTACTGATCGCAGGTAGCCTGGGGGGAATACGTCCGGTTGGTGACATAGGCAAGATAATTTTCGCGGCCACAATTGGCGTATTGATTGCGCGCTCAGTGCAAAACGTTCTATGGGTTCCAATCGTTGCCTGCGCCGCCGCTGCGGCAGATATGTGGAGCGTGTTGTCTGCAAAGGGAGTCACCAATACGATCATCAGGGAACACGCAGAGGTAATTCCGTGGGCAACCTGGACGGTACCCGTTCCCGGTTTGCCCGTAGCGGCACACTGGCAGGTCGGCATCAGCGACGCACTGTTTGCGACCTTCTTCCTGTGCACCAGCTTCCTTTGGGGTCTGGGACTATTGCGCGCGGCGGCATCACAGGTTCTTGGAATAATTGGCACACTTGCCTTTAGCTCAGAGGTCATGGAAGCATCGGCGCTGCCAGCCATCCCGGCGCTTGTACTTTGTTGGATGTTATTCAATTCAAGGCAGCTCGTCAGGGAGCTTCAATCTTCTCGAGCCTCGCAACGAGCTCAACGTGATGAGTGTGAGGAAACAGATCAACTGGAGTAATTGAAACAGGCGCCCATCCGTGCTCAGCAAAGACTGGCAGATTGCCCGCAAAGGTCGTCGGATTACAGGACACATAGATCATGCGTTCAGGATTCATGTCGCAACACCGGTGGATCACCTTGTGCGCGAGACCTCCTCTGGGCGGGTCCAAAACAATTAGCGACGGATCCGGCCAAACTCCCTTTGCTGCCTTCAGGATCGGACGCACGTTGCCCACTTGATATTCAACGTTTTCAAGACCTGCCTGTTCAGCATTTTCTCTTGCCATTTCAATGGCCTGATCAACGACCTCAACACCGACAGCACTCTCAACTTTGCGGGCGATCATCTGCGTGATGGATCCGATCCCACAGTAGAGATCCCACACAACGTCATCACTCCTAAGCTCAGCCTTCTCGGAAATGGTCTCGTAGAGAACATCTGCCATTTCGGTGTTGGTCTGAAGGAAGCTGATTGCCCCTACTCGCAGCGTCTCGCCTCCAAGCCTTTCTGAAAACCATGGCTTGCCCCACAGGATCTCAGGGGGCTCATCACCAATGGTGACCTCGGCCAGACTGTCGGTCTGCGTGTGAAGCACACCTACGAGCCCTGGAACCTCAGCTTCAAGGTCATCGACGAGCTCGGCCCGCTTTGGCAGGTCACCCTGCGTTGTAACCACGTGCACGATCAGATCGCCTGTTGCCTTGCCAACGCGTACGACAAGATTTCTCAAATACCCTTCGCCGGTGGTACGGTCAAGTGCTGTGAAGCCATGACGATTTGCCCACTCAACCACAACATTGCGTGCCGGAAGAGCTCTCTTGTCGACAATCTCACAGCGCGGTGCCCCGACGATTTGATCCCATCGACCTGCCACGTGAAATCCAGCATCCACGCCTACGAATATTGGGTCATTCGTTTCGAAGTCGTCGGCGCCTGACAATTCAGTGTCTTCACCTTCTTCATAGATATTGGTGAACGAAAACTCTACTTTGTTTCTGTAACCCACCGTTGAGCGAGCAGGAATCACCGGAGCGACAAGATCCTCGACTGCATCACGAGGAATACCAGCAATGTATTGAAGGGCGTCCAGAACCTGCTGGCGCTTAGCTCTTGCCTGCGCCTCGTAGGAAAGGGCACCCCATGCGCACCCACCGCAAGTACCAACCAACGGACAATGGGGATCAACAGTGTCAGGCCCCTTCTTGACCACTTGCACGCATCGACCTTCGGCGTGCTTCCTGCGAACCCGCGTTACCTCGACCCGCGCGAGATCACCTGGCATTGCGCGCGAAACAAAGACGACAAAATCCTTGTACCTGCCTACACCGCGCCCTCCGGCTGCGAGGGCATCAACCTGCATCTCTATTACTTCACCGGACTTGACTGGCGCTTCAGCGTATCTTCTTCTAGTTCTTCCCATTGCCTGGGGAGTCTACTTAAGACGGGGTTCCTGCCACGCCACCCCCATTGGTGGGATTAGGTATTGAAGGTGGTTTTGGCGGCTTCGGTGTTTTTGGAGGGTCACCTGCCGGTGGCTTCACTTCTTTCCCTGCTCCCGTATCAGGTCCGGTTCCTGGCTTGGGCTTGGGATTCTTGCCAGGTTTGGGCTTGGTCGTGCTCCCACCACCGCTTACTGGCTGCTTTGCTCCGGGTTTGCCTCCCGCCGAATTGTTTCCAGATGTTCCGTCACTTTTTACCTTGTCACCAATCGGAGCCGGAGGCGTTCCCGAAGCCCCGTCAAAGTCACCGGCAATGATCCGGGCGCGCAAACCTTTCAGCCTGCTCGCATCAGGATACTTCTTGATTTGATTGTCCAGGAACTTGACTGCCTCATTGCGCTCACCA
Source organism: uncultured Gaiellales bacterium (assembly GCA_964440595.1). Lineage (GTDB taxonomy): Bacteria > Actinomycetota > Thermoleophilia > Gaiellales > SKUG01 > CAYTTD01. The sequence continues at coordinate 2,472 of CAYTTD010000009.1, read as the reverse complement.
CTCGACGCCAGCCGCTTTGCCTTCTTCACGACCTCCGAAATCAGTACCTCGTGTTCAGCCATTTGTCTTTGATTCTTCAACTTTGCCGTCAAAGGTCTTAGGGTCTCAAGCTCATCAACTGTTTCGATCACCTTGGCCCACTCTTTGGCAGAAACCTGTTCTCCCAGCTGCGCGAGCAACTCGTCATTTCTTTTTTGCGAGTCAAGAATTCTCTCTCTAAGAATTACTGCTCGCTCGTCCTTTACGCCTGAGGCGTCGAGAGCTGCCAGAGCCGCTTCGAACCTGCCGTTGTCTGAAAGCTCTTCTGCCTTTGAAAGCGCTGCTTCGGCCTCAATGGATGCAGCGTCATCTTGTGTCTTTTTGTCTTTTTCACTGTCGACGACAACTGATCGTGCCTTCTTATCCTTTCCTGCGCCAAAGATCTCCTCGTAATCGCGAACAAACAGCGCGACGGCAGCAATCAGCGCCACTGCTGCACACGCAAAAACAACGCGCATAACAAAGCGGTTCTTGTTATTTCCATCACTTGAAGCACGCATTTGCTCAGGCTGCGGATTGGTCGGAATGGGCGCCAAGTGCTGCTGGGGCGGAGATGACTGCACCATCGTCTGTGCCGGCTGAGCCATCAGGTTTTGATGAATTGGCACGTGCTGCTGTGGAGGATAACCGCCATGCTGTGGCTGATAACCGCCCTGCTGTGGAGGATAAGCACCCTGCTGTGGCTGAATGTACTGTGGATGCTGCTGCCCTTGAAGCTGCTGCACTGGATTCTGTGGCGCTGGCTGCCCATGAGCACCAGCCGAGTGAGATTGCGCTCCATCGACAAATTGAAACGGCTGCTGGGAGAATGGAGCCGAATTACGTGGCTGTGGATACGGAATTTGCTGCTGCGGAAGAGGTTGGTTCGGCTGAGGTGGCTGAAATTGGCCGAGGTGCGAACCATCCGGATGCGGAGAGTGATTCTGATTACTTCCCTGATGAAACGTGCTCAAAGCTATCCTGCCTTGTCTGTTTTCCTGTTTTCATTGGCATTGCCAAAGTCCGGCCGATGAACCGTCCTCATCTACGAACGTAACACAGAAAAAACAATTTACAAATAGCAAACAGAAATTTTCGCAAGCTAAAGCCTTGTCAATTGTCTGGTCTGACATAACTGGATGACAACCATGTTCAAGGACGGGAGCCCTTCTATGACTATCGAACACGAGAGATTGCTTGTAAGAACACACGGTGGAGCCTGGGAGCCGCTAACCCCTCAAGAGCCCGATGGCAAAACCACGTTCTGCGAAATTTTTGGCAGTGACATCGGCCCGTTGGTTGGCTCAACTGCTCCAATACTTGTCGTAGGCGAACAGACAAACCTGGCCTCCGGACTTGTCGACGCCCTGTGTGTTGATGCTGACGGTTGCGTTTATGTGGTGGCGACGGCGCTTGAAGCATCCGCTGATGCGGCGGTGCTGCTTCCCAAACTTCTGGCTCACGCGGGATCCATGCACGGGATTGCCTTTGATGAGTTCGAACGGCTATGCAATCGCCTCGCCAATGGAGAGACCCTCACTTCACACATTTCATCGCGGGCAAAGCATGCGGACGTTCACGAGCAGACTCTCACTGTTGCAGTAACCGATGCGTTGGCGAGCGGGAGATTTCACCTTGTAGCGATAGTTGCAGACGCACCTGAAACGCTGGTGCAGTCAATGAGGTTTCTAAATGCCAGCGGCGCAAGTATCTCGTGCCTGAATGCAGAAACATTCTCCAGCGGCGACGTTAATGCGGTAAAGGTTGCACTCGTCGACGTTGGCCTGACTTCCAGGACCATTCAGGTATCGATGACTGCTACAGGACTGCTTGCCCTAGTTGATCGCATTCATGGTTCACAAACGGCAAGCCGAATCGGCGTTATGCAACGTTACTGCGCCGAGAACTTCGACGACGTAACTTACGACGGCGACATGACAAGCGCGTCGATGATCGCGTCACTGCACATCGACGGCGTGTCGGCAGCAATTGCCGGCATCGAAACCGAAGGAATCGTCTGGATCGATTTTGAAGAGATCGGCAAGTTCGACGACTCCTGGACCGCTCGAACCGAGCTTGCAGGTGCCATTTCCCGAATGATTGGCACCGACCTGGGCGAGATTGCTCGCATAGGTCGAATCAGGCTTACCCTCGGGGAACATCTAAATGACGACACGCTGATGGAGATGTTCACTGACATGCTGAATGACACGATTGACGACCTGCGTTCGCAGGTGTCAGGAAGGAGCAGAAACGGCGTCGCTGCACCAGCAGCCTGATAGACGCAAATCACTCATCGCCAGGCCAAATTCACTCACACTCTGGCTTGACGCAATCATGATGAACAACCGAAAAAACCACCCGGTACCTGAAGACCCGAGTTGCCAACTCCATCAAGGCTCCCCCCCTCCCTGAAAAGAGGCAACACCAATGGGTTCCCGATCAGGTACCGGG
>CAYTTD010000008.1:0-13656 GCA_964440595.1 uncultured Gaiellales bacterium | reverse complement strand
ACGGGTGTCGAGATTCAAGGCGTCAGCTGCGTCTATCTTGTCCTGTAGATCCGCCTGTTCGGTCAGCAATGCGTCAAGGACAGCATCTGGATCGGCCATGACGTTACTGACCTCATTGAACCGTTCCAGCAGGTCACGTATGGGGCCGAGGCCGTCAAGGACATTGCCGCGAACGTCTTTTGCGGGATCAAGATCAGGCTCCTGCTCAAGCATGCCGACTGTGCGATCCTTTGCGAGCCATGCCTCGCCGCGATAGTCGGTGTCCTTGCCGGCCATAATTCGCAAAAGTGTTGATTTTCCGGCACCGTTGTAGCCGATGACGCCGATCTTTGCACCGGGCAAAAACGCCAGTGTGATGTCTTTTAGAACCTCATGGCTGGGTGGATAAACCTTGGTGAGATTCTTCATTACAAAGACGAATTCGTCGGCCATTGTGGATCCTGTCGTGGATTGGATTTACGGGAACCGCCGTAGGCTAACATTTTCAACACTGTACTATGCTGCAATGAAGATTCGTTTGAACATATTGCTGGCGCTCGCGCTCCCAATAATCGCTGGCTTGATGGGTGGTGCATGTGGAGGCGAAGAATCGCCGGGTAAGTCACGTGGAGATAAGAGTAGTGGCCAGCGCGCGCAGAAAGGGAATGGTAAGCAGGTCAACGGCGAGCGTCCCCGTGATCAGATCGATGAGATGGTCGATGAGTTGACCATCGACGAGCGGGTTGGACAGCTGGTCATGACGGCCGTCAGGGGAACATCACTGTCAAACTCGGAGGCCGCACAGATCCGCAGGCAGCACCTTGGTGGCGTAATCGTATTCAGGTACAACTGGCAGTCCCGATCGCAGATGAGCTCATTGACCAGTGCAATCAGGCGTACGGCAAGAAGCGGCAACCGCGCGAAGATCGCTCCATTCATCTCAACTGATCAGGAGGGCGGATTTGCGCGTGCAATTGTGAGTTTTCCACCATCGCAAAGTGCTGGTCAATACGGGCGCGGAACCAAGCCATCGGTGGTAAGAAAGGTCGCATCCGAATCTGCTGGAAGCCTCAAGGGCGTCGGTATCAACATGAACCTTGCGCCGGTTGCAGACCTTGATCTTCCGCCAAAGCACGTGATGCGTGGGCGCAGCTACGGATCAAACCACAAGATGGTTGCTCAGTATGTGCAAGCGTCCGTTGCCGGGCTTCAGGATGCAGGCGTCATTGCGACCGTCAAACACTTTCCCGGCTTTGGCGGTTCAAGCGTCAACAGCGACTTTGGTGTTGCTTTTGTTGATCGCAGGTTGTCGGTTCTTCAATCACAGGACATGGTTACGTTTGCTGTTTCGGGTGCTGACTCGGTGATGATTTCGCATGGAATATACAGGCGTGCAGGGTTCAGGAAGCCAGCAACCGTGACTCCGGAAATTGTTACGGGTGAGCTGCGTCAAAGGTTGAGATATCAAGGAGTCATCATCACTGATTCCATGAACGCCAAGGGGTTTCGTGAATCCGTTGGTATGACCGTTCCGCAGGCCTGTGTGCCGGCTTTCCTGGCTGGCGTTGATGTTTTGCTGCTTACAGGTACATTTGAGACGTCAAGGTTGTGTGCCGCCCGATTGAAGGAGGCAATCAGGAAGGGGCGCATCAGTGAAACACGCCTCAATGAAAGCGTACGCCGGGTATTGCTGCTGAAGCAGAGGCGCGGACTCGCACGTTAGCCGATTTGAATCATCGAATCGTTTGCCGTGGAGAACTAGAGTGGATCTTCTTCAGCTGACCCGTCACCAATGTCGTAACCGGCAGACTTGATCTGATTTAGTGCGTCGCTGTAGTTGGCTGCCGCCTTGCTGTTCAAAGCCTGGTTGGCGACCTTCTTTGTGGCTTGTTTGTCAGGCGCCGCCTGTGCAATCTTCCAGTTCCACTTGCCTAGTTCCTCCATCGATTTGACCAGTGCAGCATGCTGCTTATTGATGTCGTCTGGTGGAGTTGCTGCTACGAGAGATGCAGTCGCAGAGTCCCACCTTTTTGCCATCGCTTCAAGCTGTTTCCTGTTGGCACTTGCGATTGACTCTTCAATTGTCGGCCCCGACTGAGACTCCATCTGGGTCATAGCCTGATCCAGTGATTTCTGGTAGCTCTCCTTCTGGGCATCCTGTGAATTGCCAAGCAGCTTTGAAGGGCCCGCGTTCTCGTTGCCTCTGCCGCCGCAGCCGCCAAATGACAAAGCGAGCAGCATCACTGAGAGGAGTGCAATCGTTGAATTCTTCCAGCCCCGAGTTGATTTCATACGTATTGATCTACCCGCTGGGCGAATTTTTCAGTCTAGAGGTATTTGCCCTGGCCTCTAGTCAGCCTGCTTGTTTTCAGGAGTAAGAGAGTAGCCCTCGCTCTTGTAAACGCTGTCGGCAGTGTCAAAATTGTTAGTGACTTCGTCAAGCTGCTCCTGGCCTATCGTTAACCGGCATGCCTGTCCTTTGCTCGTGTCCTTGGCAGAAACTCGCGCGCAGTCAGCCAATTTTCCTAACAGTTTTGCCAGAGAATAAAGTCCGTCAACATTTGCTTCATGAGCATCCTTGACGTCCTTGGGGGGCTCCAGTGAATCGAGCTCGTCCGCGGCGAGCCTTATCTCCTTCTGCTCCTTCACCAGAAACTCGAGGTCGTCGGTATGCTCACCGCTTTCGAGGCCCGAAATCGCCACGATCCTTGCTTCGCGTGCGTCGGTCATAGCCTTCTCGTACTCATGTGGGGCTGTTGATGATGTGCACCCGACGATAATCATCGATGATGACGCTGCCGCCAGCAGCCCCGCCAATTTGATCGCTCGACGATGGTGGCGCACTACACAGATGACTCCTGCTTCTCGCCAGCAGAAACGTCGGCAGCAACTTCAGCTTCTTTGTCGACAAACTGTCGACTGGTACCAGTCAGCTCAACGAGGTCTTGCAGCTCCTCGTCACTCAGTTCGGTCAGCCAACCTTCGCCGCTGCCCGCAGAAACATCAATCACCTTGCCTACCAATTTGCGCTTTCCTTCGACGATGGCGGCGATTCGCTCTTCAAGCGTGCCGGCGCATACCATCTTGTGAACCTGGATCGATCTGGTCTGGCCGATGCGATGAGTTCGGTCGGTTGCCTGATCCTCTACGGCTGGATTCCACCATCGATCGTAGTGAAACACGTGGGCTGCGCTCATCAGGTTAAGGCCGAGTCCGCCGGCCTTTAGAGATAGCACGAAGACGAGGGGATCACCTTTGTCGTCCTGGAACCTTGCAACAAGCTCTTCTCTTTTCTGCCTAGGTACTCCGCCATGCAGGTAAAGCACCTCGCAGCCGAGCTGCTCTTCCAGATACGGCACCAGCAACTTGCCCATTTGTGCGTACTGAGTGAATACGAGGGCCCGGTCACCCTCAGAGACAACTTCCGACAGCATGCTGGTGAGCCGATCAAGCTTTCCGCTGCGCTCGCTTAGTGGACCTTCTTCACCGAGCATCTGGGCAGGGTGGTTGCAGATCTGCTTCAGGCGCGTGACAAGAGCAAGAACCGCGCCACGTCGACCAATGCCGTCGCGCCGACGTACGTCATTCATCGTGTTGTCAACTGTAGCCTGATAGAGGGCAGCCTGTTCGGGTGTGAGCGTACACGTAACAGTGTGCTCGAATTTCTCTGGCAGATCAGGAACAATTTCAGGATCATTCTTGATTCGTCGCAACATGAACGGCTTTGTGATTGACCGTAGTCTCTCGGTGGCCGCCTCATCATTGCCACGCTCAATTGGAATAGCGAATCTGCGGTTGAAGTTTGCGGCGGTGCCAAGAAGTCCCGGATTCACGAGATCCAGGATGGCCCACAGTTCGAGCAGGCGGTTTTCCATCGGCGTACCAGTAAGAGCCACACGAAAATCTGCGTTCAGCATTCGAACGGCCCGAGCCTGCTCCGTGTCGGGATTCTTAACAGCCTGAGCTTCGTCAAATACTATGGTGCTCCACCGCTCGCCTGAGAGCATCTCGCTATCTCGAGCCACGATTCCGTAGCTGGTGATCACCACCTCGGCTTTTGGGTCAAGCTTCGCAAGAGTGTTTGCGCGCCCGGGACCATGATGAACGTGAACTGGTATGTCAGGTCCAAAGTGACCAAGCTCGCGCTCCCAGTTTCCGATCAGCGACGTAGGACAAACCACCAGTATGCGCGGGCTGTCTTTCTTCTTGGACGCCCTCAGCAGAGAAAGATAGGCGATTACCTGAACGGTCTTGCCGAGTCCCATGTCGTCGGCGAGAACGGCTCCAAGCGGTATCTGAGACATCCCCTGCAGCCAGCCAACTCCGGTTCTCTGGTAGGGGCGAAGCTCACCCTCAAATCCATCACCTGCATTTGTTGAGGGGAATGAAACCGGTTGCTTGAGAAATTCAACTGCCCGGGCAAGCGCTTCGTCTTCAATGCTTGCCACTTTGGCAACGATTCCGCCAGGCATCGCCGCCTCACCTGCAAGCGCCGCAGATAGTGCTCGCGAACCAGCCATTGTTGCATCGTGTGATTCAATCGCGCGTGCTATGGCCTCGAGGTGATCTCTGTTCGAGTCATTTAGTGCTATCCAGTCATCGCCCAGCCTGACGAGTCCGGACGCTGCCTTGGCAAGCTCGCGCAGTTCGGCGGCGGAAACTGCTTTGCCTCCCAGGGCAATCTCAAGGTCGTACGAAGCAATGTCTTCGAGGCGATAGTGAACCTTGCTGGTTGATGCAGTCTTCTTTTTTCTGAACCTGATGTTCGCCTCAAAGCGTCCACCGACCTCAGCAAGAAGACGATCGGGAAGCTCAACCACTGCCCCGCCCGCAGCGAGGTCTGGAGTTGACATCACGATCATCCCGGCCTGATCTTCCTCAAGCTCGATGATGTTGTCGGTTCCGGCGATGTCTACCGTCAGCACCGGTGCAAGCCGTGGGCACCGCTCTGATGCGAGATCAAGCAGCTCGCGCTTTTTGGCAGCAAATGCAGTTAGCTTACCTGGAAGCTTCGCGCCGGTCTGATCCTCCTCGGCCAGGCCAACCTCAAGCGTCCAACGGGCAGCTCGCGTGCGCGGCATTCTCAGACGAAGAACAAGCCCGGAAAGTTCGCCGCGCTTAAATGACGACTTTGATCGTTCTGAGGCCCGCTTCTGTGCAATCCCCATAGCGAGAGCGCGAACTGAGCTGTCGAGAAACGCATCTAGCGCTTCGTAGGCGGTCAGGAGGCAAGTCGTATCTTCGGCGCCATTTTGTCCACCTGCTCCAAGCAGGTCATCATCGTCGGCACCTGTATCGGTGATGACTGAGTGGCTTGTTGGAGGCATTGAAGCAGCAAGCTTTTCAAGTGAGGCCCGTGTCTGTGGATCATGTACCGGTCGCAGCGCTCCTTCGTGAATCCGAACAGCTACGTGCGCAGCGATGACCCACACGTTCAGTGACGGGCGACCAGCTTTACCTGTTCGTGAGAGTAGCCATGGTATTGCGTCGGGCACTCCCAGCAGTCGCGTCTGCGCAAACCTGGGGTTGGCGGGGTCGCCTACAGGAATCGTTATGCGCCTTGCTGCCTCTGGTATTTCAAGTGCCAATTCAGCGCGGCGCCACTGGCCGGGAGTCAATTCCGTTACGCCGTACAGCACGACGGCAGGCTCGAGGCCTGGAGTCGCAGGCAGAAACGACGCTTCAACCAGTTGTTCATCGGGTAGGCGGTCAACACTCAAATCGCCATATCGTACCAGTCCAGAGCGGTGTCAGGCTGATTTTGGGCAATAAGCTACTGTTTTCAAAGGGAGTTGAGCAGCGACGAGAGGAACCCGCCTGAGCTCTGCTGTGGCTGCAGGTAGTACTGCCCAGTCATCGAAGCGCCCGGAGCAGCCCAGGGAGTGGCGTACGGAGCCGCAAAGCCTCCCCAGCCAACGGATGGGTATCCACCGTAGAAGGGTTGTGAGGTGAAGCCCTGTTGCCCACTGTCAAACTGGTTGCGGTTGGTGACGTTCTGCGTTGCACCGTTTGCGCTGCTGCCAATGCCCTGTTGGTTGGTTGCATTCATCTGCGGGTCACCGCCGGTGAACGGCGAACCAGTCGAGAAGCTGCCTTGTGGCATGATCGAAGGTCCAACAACGCCTGGATTGGTGAATGGCAGCGTCTGGGCGCCATTCATGCCTGGCAGCGCCTGGAGCCCCTGCAGCCCCTGGAGGCCTTGCAGGCTCTGGATGCCTGGATTCAAGCTCATTCCGGGCATGCCCATTGAACCTGGTTGATTTAGTACCTGAGGTGTAGCGCCAAGCAGGGCCGCACCAGATGCCGGAGCGCCAGTCATCAGGCGATCATATGGAGACCCGGTTACGCCAGGAATCATGCCATCGATGGTGCCGCCAACCATTGCGCTCTGCCGCTTCTCCAGATGAGTTCGGATTGCCTGCCGTGTTTCGGCATTCATCTTGCCCGTTCGCCGCAATCCGTTCTTCTTCTGGAATGCAAGGATGCTGCGTCTGTAAGACTTTGATTTCTTGCTGTTTACGGCACCGCGGAAAAATCCGAGCTCCTTCAAGGCCGCCTTTACGGCTTTGGTTCCGCCAAGGTTGATTGGCGCGATGCTGTTGGGTGCACCTGAAATGGCGCCCGTTGGATCCATTGCCATTGCTGACGTCGGATCCATGTTGCCAAGCCCTCCGGACAGCGCCGTAAGTGGCGTTGCTCCGGGTATTCCCGGTGCACTCAGCACATACGGGTTGGCGCCCGCAGCTTGAGCTGCTGAAGCCGTTGGGGTTGACGCCAAGCCAGAAAGACCTGGGATGGTATTCGTTATCGGTGACAGTATTCCTGACAGTAACGACATGCTGCTCTCCTCCACGAGTTGCGCTGTCTGCGTTCAACCGTCACTTCGGAGGCAGGTTGCCTATAGTGGGCACCTTAAGGATGTGCGTGGCCTCAGTGGCCGCAGGCGTGGCCGCGTCTGCCCACCGGTAGATAGTGGATTAATCCTGATTAATCCTGGGCTCAGAGCCATTCGGAAGGAAGTATTCCGTGCCGTAGGTGTTCAATTCGAACTGCATGACCCCTAAAACCACCAGAAGAGTAATGGTTGCGAGCACTAGAAGTAGAGGCAGCCATGCGATGGCTGTGGCTAGAAAATGCGGTACTGTTTTGATTCTCATTCGGCGAAACCGTCCATAATTCGTCGGTAATATGCAATCAGAGTGCCTTCGAATTGACGAATTGTCAATGGTTTTTTGTCGCTTTTTTACCAATTGATGTGAGTAAACGATTTTTGTCGTTCTCTGATTATGGATAGGGCATAGTTTTCTGCATTCCTGGGAATCATTGAGAGGTTCACGACCTCGCCACCAGTGTTTGGCGGGAGGAATCATCGATCGATTCGGGGATATTGATGTTTAAAAGATCGCTAGGTTGGATGAAGGCGAAGCCCGGAAGGGTCGCCGCGTTGATCGTCCTCGGAGTTGCCGCGGTAGCGGTGCCCTTGATGGGCGGTCTTGCCGGCTCCCCCGAAGATGCCAAGAAGGATGATCGAGCGCTGGCAGTGCAGCCTTATGAAGATTACGTTCAGGCACACGATTACCACTTCGAGGCCAACTGGAATGAGAGCTTCGACGGTTGCCCAAGCTTTGGCTCCGGTATGTCAGATTGGCACAACGGCCACACCTACGTTGCATGTGGCATACGCATGCTGGTGTTTATTGATGGCAAACTTGTAAAGCGCAACGGCATGCCGGAATTGGTTAACTCCGATAACGTTCAGGTGACTTCGCATGCGGTTGACGTAGCGGTTCACTCCATCAATTCAACAAACGGCGTTGATCCTGCACCTGGTGAAACCCGCTACGCATACTACGGTGACTTAAGTGACTATGGCATTGTCAAGCGGATGGTTTCAACCGGGGCCAACCCGGGATGGAAGCTCGACACAGGCTTCAAGCTTGAGAAATTCAGGTCAGACACTCGCATTGACAACCGAACGGTTGAGTGTTGGTGGCAGCCTCAGGTTAGGTTCCTGGCAACAGATGGTTGGGGCAACCTGTACCTCTCGAGTGGCTTGTGGGGGCATGGTCTTGGCAGGTGCTATACCACGCAGAATGCGACATCACCAAGGTACGTAAACCAGGAGAATCCATTGGCGGTGCTCAAGTACAGTCCGGCCGGCAAGCTGTTGAACATAGAGACCGGGTTTGGCAACGACAAGTACTTTGACGTGAATGCTGGCATTGCCACCGATTTCACTGGCGACCGAATCTTCATCAGCGAGATCCCCAGTAACCATAAGGTGTCGTTGTTCAAGCGCGACTTCCCGGGCACGCACCAGTACTCATTCTCCAAAACAATCGACAGCTGGGTACCGGGTACAGCTGCATGCGCCGGGCACAATACGCCTGTCCCATATGACATTGGCACCGATGTGCACAGTCATTTGTATGTTCTGGTTGCATCAAGTTGTAATCGCATACAAAAATACACCCCTGATGGAGACTATATTGGTAAGTACCAGGCAACACAGCCTGGCCTTGCCCACCCTCACGGCATTGCAGTTGATTGGAAGGGTACCGTCTACATTTCTCAGTTTATTGCGAAGCTTGTGCGGCGAAATGTGGCATCAAATATCGCCGACGTATGTCCGAACATCGCCGGTGCCCAAAACTCTGTAGCGGCCGGAAAGACAATAAATGCTGCGGGCGATTGCGTCGACGGCGTTGCGCCTGTCAATCTGTTGCGCGCGTTTTACAAAACATTGGCTGCGCACGCCGTCACTGCAGATACGGCTGCTGGCAGAACATGGATGCGCGGTGAGTATCAGAACTTCCAGGCCGCAACCGAAGGCAAAGTCATGGGAGGGTTATTCGAACAGTTTTCTGCAAAGAACTACCCGCGTTACATTACCGATGCGAGCTTCCCTGTTCAGGGGGATGGCACCAGGCGGATTCTGGCTGACGGCATGGTATATCCAGAAGAAGTTTGTGGAACCAAACCAATCAAGCAGATCTGGATCAACAGAACAACCGACCGCTACTCAAGCATCACGCAGGCAGAGATCGATCGGGCAAAGGCGCTTTACCCCCAGGCTGGCGGACATCAGGATCGCATTGCAGGTTGGGCATTCCCTCCGAGCCAGCCTCCTTACGTACCTGGCGAGTATGTAAAAACCGTCTACAACGCAACTTCTGGCGACCACTTCTACAGCGCATCGCCTGCGAGCATCATCAAGCATCGAGGTGACGCAGGGTACAACTCGCCAGATCCCTTCTACAAGAACTCTGACCCGCACACCACCGATAGCTCAGGCTTCAAGATGGCTTGGTTCGTTGGGCCCGACAAGGTGCTTGTACCGAAGAAGGGTGCTGGCATCTGTGTTGACGCTGTTTCGAACCCTGCGCCGCCCGTTTTGACAGGTGTGGACGGGCCAGCGAAGACTGATGAGCGCCGGCTGACACTCAAGCTACAGGCGCAGGATTTCGCTGCTGGTGGAAAGGGTGTTTCCAGTTCGCAGGCAATGTTCATGTACCGTGTGGCACTGAACGGAAGCGATATCAACTCAATGGCCTGGAAGCCAGTGGGTGAATTTCCAACCGCAATCGATGGACTTGAATTCATGGTGCTGTTGCCGGGCCTTGGGGAAGCGGCAAGCGCTAGCAACAATATTCAGGTTCAAGTAATGAATAGTGTTGGATTGAAGTCTGCTGTGGTCACAAAAACGGTGGAGCTAAAAACCCCGGACGTTGTTGCTCCAAGGTTGACCTCCGTGACCATGCCTGGCACCGTTGAAACTGATGAGGTGCCTTCGCCAACCTTGAAGCCCTTCGTACCGGTGACTGTCGCTGCGGATGACGAGTGGGGCGTAACGGAGATGCGCATGGCAAATGGTGACGGAGAGTTCGGTGCGTGGAAGCCATTTGTGGGCAAGTCAAACCACCAGCTTGATGCGGTGCCTTATGTGCCGTTGATGAAGAGGGTGTTCGTGCAGGTCAGAGATGCCAAGGGTAACGAGTCGAACATTGTGTCTGCTACCACCACTGTTGCAAAGAAGGCTTTGCCGGTAGACGACATTGCACCGGATCTGGTTGCCATCACGCTTCCGGGAGAAGTTGTATATCCGGATGGGCCGTCCACCACCAAGTCTCCGTCCGCAAACGTGACGATTGACGCCAAAGACAACATGGGCGTCACTGAGATGAGATTTGCAAATGGTGACGGATGGTTCGGCGACTGGAAGCCGTTCGCCAAGACGTCAAGTCACAAGCTGGCGCCTTCACCCGTTCTGCCTCTTGTGCAGCGCGTATACGTTCAGGTGCGGGACGCTCGAGGAAACGAGTCACCGGTAAAGAGCAGTACATTCCTCGCAGTTGCCGCACCGACTCCACCGCCTGATGCTGAGGATCCAAAGCTGCTCTCCGTGACCATACCTGTGAACATCACTTCGCTGGCTGCACCGGTTACGACCTCAGCCACAGACAACGTCAAGGTGACCGAGATTGACACCGCAGGCAGCAATGATGATGGCACCTGGAAAGGTTGGAGGCCCTGGGCAAACGTGGTAACCCACAACTTCACTACACCCAAGTTCACGCCGATCTACCTGGCAGTAACCGCGCGTGTTCGTGATGCACGTCAAAACGAATCCACCTACATTCGCTCAAACAACACCATCTACATGCCGGCCGCTGCAAGGGTAGGCGTGCTTGCCACAGGTGTTGTTGATCAGACTTCTGGCAACCGTGTCAACTCCTTCCTCGTGACCGTAAAGGCCAAGGCTAATGGAGGCAACACCGAGCTTGGATTCAAGTGGAGAAAGAAGGATCGAGTGCGACTGGAGAGCGTTCGCGTTGCAACCGGCAAAGGTCGATTTGGAGCGTGGATGCCATTCCAGAAAACCGTAAAGGTAAAGGGCGCAGTAAAGCGAAAGGGGACCGTGAAGGTTCAGGTTCGAGACTTTGACGGAAGCGTTTCAAGCACTGCAAAAATCAGGATGTGACCGACCTATGATGCCGGATCCCGACACGCCGTTTGACGAAGAAGAGAGCGAGATAGAGAACGATTGTCGGCGGGCGCTTGAGGCCTTTGAGGACGGTGACATTGAGAGGGCTCGCGAGATAGCGGACGAGGCGAGGGCGCAGGATACAGAGCACCCGTTCCCTCTATTTGTGTTGGGAGTCATCGCTGAATACGAAAATGATCTGATCATGGCGAGACACCTTTCCGATCTCGCGCTTGAGCATGCGTCAACGAATCCCGATGCCATCAGTCTGCGGGTTCAGGTTCACCTTAGAGAGCATGAACTTGAAAAGGCAGAGGAGTTGCTCAGGTTCGGCATAGCCCATAATCCTGAGGACGCAACACTGCATGAGGCTCTCGCGCGCATCTCTCTGGCAAGTGGCAACTATGATGAGGCTGTTGCGGCTGCAACAGCCTCGCTGCGTCTTGAGTCTGACAATCCGGGCGCGATGGCCGTCAGGACTGCCGCTCTTGACGAGATGGGTGACCGGGATGCCGTGATTGCTGCGCTCCGGCAAACCGTGCAGATGCATCCCGATGACCCCTGGTCGATGGTAGAGCTTGCTGCAATGGAGACCGAGGCAGGCAACGTTGATCGTGCAAGTGTCCTGTTGACGCGTGCTCATCGGCTGATGCCGCGTGACTCCAACATAAACGAGGACCGCGCGATGATAGACGGAGCGCGCAGCGGATTTCTCCTTAGGCCCATGCCAACGCTGATGCGCTGGGTGCGCGATTTTCCAGGCGGTTTGACCGGATTCATGTTTTCATTCCTGTTGGCAGCGCTGCCAATGCATGCGTTGATCCAGGCTCAGCCACAGTATGCGTTGCCCGCACTTGTCCTGATGGGTATCTGGGCCGCAACCGCAACCTACGCCTGGCTTGGGCCCGCCCTTCTGACTCGTCGTCTCAACAGCCTTGCAGCAACGACCTCCCTCAAGCGACTTGGTGATCCGTCACAGGTCGATGGCGAGTTTGACATCACTGCACTTAGCGAGACCATTGCGTTGCTTGCTGCCTCTTACCGGTATAGGACGGGCGCTGCCGTGCTTCTTCGGTGGTCATCGTTGATCGAGCCAGCAGAAGCGGCTGAAGAGCTTGCCGGATTGGCGCGTTGGATGAAGAGTCCACTTCGTGGAGCGCAGCGCATGTTCATATCTGTGCCCGCCATCGGAAGGGTTCTGGTTTTGGTTAGCTGCGGCTTCTTCATCGGTGCACAGCCATTGGCAGCCGCCTTCGGTGTCAGGCCGCTGCAGATGTACGCAGCCTCGGTTGCAATGCTTATGCTCGCGGGCGCGGCGCGCTGGATTGAGACCAGGGTGATGGATCGGGTTCACGAGTCGTTCGGAGCAGCAATAACCATTGCAGCGGGAATCGACGAGGATTCTGCCGCGGCGGCGTAAGGGATTTACTGCAAGCCAAGCATTTCGCGTACGATGCGCCCCTGCTCCAACGTGTGAACACTGGTGAAGCCTTCGCTCGCACTCGACCTGTTTGGTCGCCCGACGTACTTGAGTTCGGCGCCACCGGGCAAGAGGTTCTGCAGATGGCGACTGATGTATGGGGACGGACCAAAGTTGGTTGGTTCCTCCTGCGCCCACACAAACTCCCTTGCATTCGGGTAGCTCGAAAGGGCGTCGCGAATCTGCTTTCGTGGAAATGGATAAAGGCTCTCCACCCGCACAAGCGCTGTCGTCTGGGCTTCGGCCCTCTGTGGGTGCTGGTTCGCATCATGCCACACCTTGCCTGAGCAGAAGACCACGTGAGTGACGCGGGCGCGCTCGGCGGGTCCAACGATCGCAGGGTCGTCAATAACCCACTTGAATCTGCCTGATTCAAACTCGGAAATCGGAGACATTGCCCAAGGTGCTCTGAGAAGACCTTTTGGTGTCATGACAAACAGTGGGCGAGGTTCGCTGATCAAAGCCTGGCGGCGAAGCAGGTGGAAGAACTGGGCGCTCGTGGTGGGATTTGCAATCCGAATGTTTCCTTCGGCGCCTGAGAACAGCATCCTCAGGATTCTGGCGTTGGAGTGCTCTGGGCCGTTGCCTTCGTACCCATGTGGCAGAAGTAGCGTGAGTCTCGAGGAAAGTGCCCACTTGGTCATGCTCGATGTGATGAACTGATCACACATCACCTGAGCGCCATTGACGAAGTCGCCGAACTGAGCCTCCCAGATAACCAGGTCGTCAGTGCGAGCGATACCGTAACCATGCTCAAAGCCAAGGCAGGCAAGTTCGGTCAATGGGCTGTTATGCACCTCTATGGATCCCAGCGCACCTGAGATGTGCTTGATCGGTGCATATCTCTCTCCGGTTACGGAATCGTGCAAGACCATGTGACGATGGGCAAACGTGCCCCGCTCGGTGTCTTGACCAGTCAGGCGAATGTTCTTTCCTGCCCTCAGCAGCGTTGCATAGGCAAGAGCCTCGGCGGCGCCCCAGTCCAGGGCCGTCTCGGTCATTGCGCCGCGCTTCTCAAACTGCTTGGCCAGCTTTGAATTGAACGTAAAGGAGTCAGGCACCCGAACAAGCTCGGCAAGAAGTTCCTTTGCCTCAGTGGCAGAGATTGTAGTGTCTGGCTCGTTTAACGGAGCGGAGTCAACAACGTCACCGGTTGGAGCATCCAGTTCGCTTGGTGGGCGATCAGAGAGTGCAACAACGTCGTCATGAATTT
>CAYTTD010000007.1:0-13830 GCA_964440595.1 uncultured Gaiellales bacterium | reverse complement strand
CCAACTACGTCACCCTGATTGACGACGTCCTCGACGCGATTGACACGGTTTGGACCCATTGCTGAGATGTGAAGCAGACCATCAGTGCCCTTCTTCAGCTCTACAAATGCACCAAACTCGGCAACCTTTACAACGGTTCCTTCGAACTCGTCGCCTACAACGATCTCCTTGGTCATTGCCTCGATTGCCTCGCGACAGTTCACGGCCCCCTCTCGGTTTACGCCATAGATCTGAACGGTGCCGTCCTCCTGGATGCCAATCGATACTGTGTACTCCTCCTCAAGGGCACGAATTGTCTCGCCACCCTTGCCGATCACCATGCCAATCTGATCCGTGTCGACCTTGGTTACCTGGATGCTTGGCGCATTTGGATTCACCTCGCTGCGTGGCTGTGCTATTACCTCGGCCATGATGCCGAGGATACGAAGACGCGCATCCTTGGCTTGAGCAAGTGCACTCCTGAGCAACTCGGCATCAACGCCGGTTATCTTGATGTCCATCTGAAGCGCAGTAATGCCATCTGCGGTACCTGCAACCTTGAAGTCCATGTCACCAAGATGATCCTCAGCGCCCTGGATGTCGGTCAGGATCACGTACTGATCGCCTTCCTTGATGAGGCCCATCGCAATGCCTGCAACCGGTGCAACAATTGGTACACCTGCATCCATTAGCGAAAGCGTTGAGCCGCAGACAGACGCCATCGAGCTGGATCCGTTTGACTCAAGAGTCTCGCTAACGACACGGATTGCGTAAGGGAAGTCCTCGAGGTCAGGAATAACAGCAACCAGCGCGCGCTCTGCAAGTGCGCCGTGACCGATGTCGCGACGCTTTGGTCCGCGCATAAAGCCTGTCTCGCCAACTGAGAATGGCGGGAAGTTGTAGTGGTGCATGTAGTAGCGGTTTGTCTCGAGGGAGAGGTCATCAATCCGCTGCTCTTCCTTGGTGGTACCAAGCGTGCAAAGGCTGAGCACCTGTGTTTGACCGCGCGTGAAAAGGCCCGAACCGTGCGTTCGAGGCGCAGTGCTAACCTCACACCAGATTGGCCTGATGTCAGTCTCGCCCCTACCATCAGGGCGGCGCTTGTCAACTGCAATCTTCTTTCGCACAGTTGCCTTGTAGGCAGCATCAAACGCAGTCTTGACCCAGCTCTCGGTGTCTGAATCCATCGCGTCGTCGCCGCCACGATTAGCGGGGAATGGCAGCTTGATCTCAGCGAGTACCTTCTCTACAAGAACTGCTTTCTTCGCGCTCTTCAGCTCCTTGCTGTCCTGCTCTGCATTTGAGAAGTCAAGAATGAGTTGTCCGAACTGATCTTCAATCACCTTCTTGGTTGCGCCGAGCTGCGCCTCGCGGAGGAGTATCCCAAGAGTCATCCGTGCACATGTGCGAGCGGTGATCTCCTCCTCACCAGAATCGAGTGTGATCGCCGGTGACGCATCATCTACCAGAGTCGTGTTGACGAACTCTTCCGCTGCTGCAAGACCACTCTCGGCGATCGTCTGCTCGATGCGCTGCATGTAGCGACCGCGCATGTCAGAGATCATCTCTTCAGATGTCCACTTGGTGACTCCAACGAGCTTTGCGAGCTCCTTCTGGGCTGCGCAGATCTCGCGGATTGCCTCGTGGGCAAGCTCGAGAGCATCAACGATCGTGTCTTCTGAGACGATGTCGGCACCAGCCTCGACCATTGTGATCGCGTCTTCGGTGCCACAAACGATCAGGTCCAGGTCGCTCTCAAGCATCTCTGGCATCGAAGGGTTCACCTTCAGCTGGCCATCGATAACACCAACCCTTACGGCGCCAACCGGGCCCATGAAGGGCATTGAGCTAACCATGAGAGCCGCTGAAACACCGTTGATCGCAAGGATGTCGTGGGGGTTCTCCATGTCAACTGAGATTGCTGTTGCAACGCAGTGAACATCGTTTGTAAAACCTTTAGGCCACAGCGGGCGAATCGGGCGGTCGATCATTCGGGCCGTGAGGGTTGCCTTCTCGCCTGACCTTCCTTCGCGTTTGAAGAAACCACCAGGGATCTTGCCCGCCGCATACATCTTCTCCTCAACATCTACTGTCAGTGGAAAGAAATCGGTACCTGGTCGTGGCTGCGCTGCACCAGTCGCAGTTGCTAGCACTACCGTGTCACCTGAGCGCGCCCAGACTGCGCCACCGGCCTGCTTGGCTACCTTGCCAGTCTCGAATGAGATCTCCATTCCCCCTGCCGTCACTGAAACGGTCTTTGCCTGTTCTGTCATCACTGTCATCTTGCTTCCGTCGCTTCCCGCCAGATTTCACCATCTGGCATTGCTATTTTTTGGATGTTTTCAGGCACGCGGGAATGCGGATTGCACCGCTAATGCATGCCCTGTGTTGCATTGGTTTTGGTTTGCAGTCATCAAAACTACTTGCGCAAACCAAGTTCCTTGATCAGAGCCCTGTAGCCCTCGAGATCATTCTTTTGTAGATAACCGAGCAATCGCCTGCGCTGGCCTACAAGCATCAGAAGACCACGTCTTGAGTGGTGGTCCTGCTTGTGGGAGCGGAGGTGTTCAGTCAGGTAGTTGATGCGCTCTGTCAGTAGCGCGACCTGCACACGAGGATTACCGGTGTCTTTTGCATTCGCACCGAACTTGCCAACAAGCTCAGCTTTTCGTTCTTTCGTCAACATAAGACGATTACCTTTCTTTCAGGCGTGTCACCAACCTGGAAGTGAGTCACTGCCGCAATCAAAGCTCAACGCCATCTGGCTCATGCGGATCACTGCCATGGAGGTCTAGTCGGCTGAAAGTCTACCTCAATTACCTGCCTGACGTCGGCGGCGATCTGGCTTACGAGGTCGTCGATCGTGTCAAAACGCCTTTGACCACGAATTCTCGTGATGAACTCGGTGATCATCTTTTCGCCATACAGGTCGCTGCCATCGTGGTCTGGCAGATGCACCTCAACCGTTCGTGGTGCCTGCTGACCGGGCTCATGGAACTGTGGGTTGGTACCCACTGAAATTGCAGCTTTCATCCATCTGTCACGCACAAAACTCCGGCCGCCGTAGACGCCGTCCAGGGGTATTACTCGCACCGGATCAACGAACATATTGGCGGTAGCAAACCCCAAGCCTCTGCCTCTTCCTGCGCCGCGCTCGATTACCGCGTCAAGGTCGTAGGCACGTCCGAGGAGCTCTGACGCCTTAGCAACATCACCGTCTGTATCCAGAAGACGCCTGATGCGAGTTGACGAAACCGGTTCACCATCACTGCCCAATCTGAGGTCAACAACGTCAACGGTGATTCCAACTGCTCCGCAGATGTCGCTGAGCATGTGAACGTCGCCTGCTGCTCGGTATCCGAAGCGGAAATTGTCGCCTACTACAACGTGGGCGGCACGTAGCTTCTCAACGAGCCACTGCTCCACGAATTCCTGCGGTGACAACTGAGAAAACGCGCGGGTAAATGGTATGACATGAGCCTCATCGGCACCGGCCTTGCAAAGCAGCTCTTCCCTGGTCTCGATTGTGCACAGCATTCCAGGAGAAGTTGCCCTGACTACGGTTGATGGATGAGGATGAAAGGTAACAGCGGTCACCGGCAGGGAGTTCTTCTGCGCTACTTCGATCGCAGCATTCAGCATCGCCCGGTGGCCGATGTGAACACCGTCAAAAACTCCAATCACAACACAATTTCTGTTCACGTCCGACACAAGAACTCCTGTGGGTCTCTCATGACTCTTAAGGGTTTCAGCAATCCTTCAGATACTTTACCTATGCCAAGCACTTCACCACCCGGCTCACTTACAAGGACTTCATCATACTTGCGACGATCACTGGCGTTGTGCGCAGAGACCTGACTCTCCTCAATGCTTTGTCCATAACAGAACGCGACGGCCTCCTCGTTTGATTCGACCGTGAATCGCTCAAGATCGAGGAGACGCACATCTTCGATGGTTCGCAAGTGCTCCCAAGTTACCGCGTCGGGACGCACAGCATTATCCATGTCGATTGCGCCAGCTTCCAGCCGACGCAAGGCACCTGCGTGCCCGACCGACCCGATCTCAACGGCCACATCGCGTGCAAGGGAACGCATGTATGTGCCAGCCGAACACCGCACGTCAATAGTCACGCTCTCAATCTCACCACTCGCAGTGCGATGCTCGCTGATGATGCCTGGAGGCTCGATGACTACGTCGCGAACGGGCATCTCAACATCCTCACCGCGCTTTGTTCTCCTCCATGCTCTCTCACCGTCGATGTGTATCGCGGACACTGCAGGAGGTACCTGATAGGTACGAGCTGCTACCTCTTGAACTGCCAGATGCAACTCGTCAGACGAGATACGAGGACGTGAGCATCTTTGGATCACTTCTCCATCACTGTCGTCCGTGCTCGTGGCCACGCCAAACCGAATTTCAAGCAGATACCGCTTGTTGCAGCCATGTAGCCATGGCACGAGCCTGGTGGCTCTGCCTATCAATACGACAAGTAGCCCAGTGGCGAATGGGTCGAGGGTGCCAGTGTGGCCTGCGCGCGTGCCTTTGCGCCCCCCGATACCAAGCGTTCGTCGTACAATCTGTACCGCTGTGTGTGAAGTGATCCCTGACGGTTTATCTATGGCAAACCACCCCAGGCGTTCAGCATGCATCATGGAACCTGATCTGCAAGAAATTCGCAGACCTTGGCAACCACTACTTCAGGCTTATCTGAAGTCGTAAAGCCTGCGGCCTGACGATGCCCACCGCCACCCCAGGATCTCGCCATCAAAGATACATCAACGTCATCTCTGGTGGTCCTCAAGCTTCCCTTGAGTGCGAAGTCATCGCCAGCAAGCTGACGCATCATTACCGCCACGCAAACACCTTCAACTGATCGGATTGCATCGACGATTCCTTCAGAGTCATCTTCATGAGCACCAGCAGCCTTGAAGTCATCAATCGAAAGGTAGGTAGACAGCACGCGACCATCAAAGTGAACATCGGTCGCAGACAGACCAGATGCAAGCAGCTTCAAGCGGGAGATTGGCAGGTTCGCAAATATCTGCTTATATACCTCGTAGGTATTAACACCATTCGCGACCAATTCTGATGCGAGAGCAAAAGCCTCGGGAGTCGTGTTGCTGTATTGAAACTTACCAGTGTCAGTTACGAGGCCAACGTACACCGCTGTAGCTATCTTTCTGAATAGACCGCCGTCATCAACACACCCAAGCTTGCCAACCAATTGCCACACCAGATCTGTCGTGCAAGGACGCTCACCGTGTACAACGTTGACATCGCCAAACCTTGTGTTGTCCTGATGGTGGTCAATGTTGATCACCCTGGTTGCCTGTTCCAGCAGCTCAGGGTGTACCACGCGTGATTCATTGCCACAGTCGAGGCACACCAGCAACCTGGATGAGATGTCGTGTGGCACCTCCCCAGTGAAGTGATCAGGCTTTATGAAATGAAATTCCCTCGGCAGTGCGCCATGTGGAATGAAAGTGACGACGTCTTTTCCCAGGGAGACCAACGCAAGCTCAAGCGCACGTACAGATCCGATAGCGTCGCCATCGGGATTAAGATGAGATGCAACCACGAATCTGTCATTGTCACCAAGGATTTCGGCAACCTCTGCCAGCTCGGCATCTATCGTTGATGTTATTGCACTCAAGTCTGTGTCTCCTCACTTGTTAAGCCATGTGCTGACTCCTCGGCCAACAACCTCTCTATTCTGGCAACATTGTCACCAGTCTCGTCATATAAAAACTTCAATTGCGGTGTCGAGTGCATTCGAACCTCGCGAGACACAGCACTTTGAAGAACCCCATGGGCGGCGGTCAGAGCAGCTCCGGTTCTCGCGCGCGCAGAGTCATCTCCCAGCACGCTGAAGAACACCTTAGCTGACCGCTTGTCTCGCGCCAGATCAACTCCGGTAATTGTCACAAAACCGAGTCGCGGGTCGCTGAGCTCTCCCACTGCAACACCCAATACCTCACGAATTGCCTCATTTAATCTGCGGATACGATCTGACATGCGGGGTATCGTATCTGTTTCCAACGATGATGCTCAACACTGAGGTGGCACCATCCACGGCGATGCAAGTGGCCATGACCATGGAGTTCCGGTGCTCTTGCTCCTAACGGCTACGAGTGACCTGTATGCATCACAACCAGTCCAGATGGTGGCCAAGGTAGCGTCGTTCTCAGGGGTAGTGATACGTGGATAAGACACTGGTTGACCGTATTTCTGAACTGCCACCGCAACTTCGTCCCATGCTCTGATCCCTGGATAAGGCTGATTGGCTCCCAGATGTGCTACAGCGCCAGGATAACCAAAGAACACCAGAGTAATTGCCGATTCAAAGCTCCACGGATCAGCACCATCGTATGGAGGATTAACCGAGTGATATACGCTGCTCGCATAGGTGCTGCGCCGCGCACACTCACCGTTCGCCAACGTTTTCATACCTGCAATAGCACAGGCCAACCCTCTGCTTTGAGCTTTGTTTCCAGTGCTGGATTTTTGTCCTTCAGCTTTCCTGAATAGATCGACAAGCTGTTTGTCACGGGCTGCTGCAGAACGTATGTTTCCATTTGCAGTCTTGCTGATCTTTTCGATCTTGGGAATCGAAAATGTAGTCACACTTGAACCCTTGGGTTCACTCTTCAAAGCCTCAGGTAATGATTTGCTGGATACCGTTTTCTGCTTATCGTCGAGATTGACCCCATTCGTGGTTGGTTCGTCACTGACCAACCCAGCCAGCGAGGCAATACCAATCACCAATAGAACCATTGCCAACCCAATAACAAATGGCTTAGATAGACCGGACTCCGACATCACTACCTCGATTCTCGTTGCAAAAACAATTTGCTGCCTTGAGGCTCGTTGTATGAATGTTTCCCTTTATGGTTCAGAACAAAACAGATGATTCAAATGTAGAAGCCTGCAACTTCATTCACATTCAAGCCGATACCAGTATTAGGGACGTGATTGATATGAATGTGGGACGAAAGGTGAATGGATGATTCCTCCGGTGGACGCCTCTGTGACATTTAAGGACGGCTTACGGGATGGCTACCCGCTTTATGCCCTGGTCAAGAGACCCGATGTACCGCTCAGGGCAACCTCCAGCTATGGCGCCGGAATGCTGACCTCTGGCGTAGCTGGAACAGTGGTTGGAGTCGTACCCCTTGCCGCCTACTGGATGCTTCATGGCAGCGCAAAGCGCAGTGGTCCGAGAGGCCTACTGGGAAACATCGCATTGGGAGCCGCAGGACTATGGGCTGTAGCTCATGTTCCCGCAGGAATCGCGGCCGGCTTTCAGGGTGCAAGAATGATCGCAACCAAGGGTGACGCTAACTAGCCGCCGTAGATTGGGTTGCCAGCACCGTCGTAAAGCTCGTGGTGTGTGCGAGTCCAATGCCCCTCAATTGGTTCAACCGGCTTTGGCTCGCTGCAACTGCTGCAGCAATCTTTCTCTTTCTCAGCGCCCGGCGGTGGGTCAAACTCGTTGTAGCTTCCGTAGACAGGATCCCAAACAGAATGCGATCCTTTGAACTCTTGATGGTAACCTCCGGAAGATGGAGGAATTTCTCTAGCTTGCCTGACGGAGGCAGCTGCCGCTGCTCCTGAAACGCCGATGATCATTGCAACCTCCGTGTTGAATGTTGATCAATCGCTCTTCGTTGCAAGCCAGATGTTCCGGTTCACCTACCCAACGTACGTGGCCTGTTTTGGTCACGATGTGGCTTCAAAACTCATTTTGTTGCGGGTTTTGGTTCCAACACAACCACGATTTAAACACTAACAGCTTAGTTTCCCAGGTCATCCACAGACAGCACCGTGCGCTGGCGTGTAGAGACGTCCACGCCAGTTGACTCGCAAACTCGAACGGCCTCATCAAGCAGATTGTCGACATCACCGTATGAGCCACCAACCATGCTGATCGCAAGCTGGCTGCGCTGCCAGGTATCGTGGTGGGCAACCTCTGCGACCGAGAATCCCGCACGGCGCAGACGTGTGGTCATGCTGCGCAGCGGCGACCTCTTGTCTTTCAGACTGCGTGCACCAGGCAGGTGCAGGTCAAGCACCAGAAATCCGGCATACCCCTTCTTTACCCTGGCTGCGTTCAGCGAGCTGCCCTCTCGAGCTCCTTGCTGAGGTCTCGCTCAACCTGCTTGACGACGTATGCTTCGATGGTGTCGCCCTCTTTGACGTCATTGAAGTTGTCGATCGCAATACCGCACTCGTAGCCCTGCGCGACCTCTTTTGCGTCTTCCTTGAAGCGCTTGAGCGACGAGATCGTACCGTCGTGAATGACTGTACCGTCACGCAGCAGACGAATCTTTGCACCGCGTTCGATCTTTCCATCTGTGACGTAACAACCAGCGATCTGGCCGATTCGACTCGCCTTGAACACCTGACGTACCTCAGCCTCACCGAGCGTCTCTTCGACTTCCTCAGGAGACAGAAGACCACCAAGCGCGGCTTCAACGTCTTCACGCAGCTTGTAGATAACGCTGTAGTTGCGAATATCAACACCCTCACGCTCAGCAGTGATACGCGACTCGGAGTTAGGTCGAACGTTGAACCCGAGGATGATTGCGCGGGATGCAGATGCGAGCATTACGTCGCTCTGCGTGATGCCACCCACACCTGTGTGGATGATGCGGATCTTCACCTCGTCGTGAGATATCTTGGAGAGCTCCTGCTCGATCGCCTCGATGGAACCACGAACGTCGGCCTTGACGATGAGGTTTAGCTCATTGACAACGCCCTCCTTGATTCTCGCAAAAAGATCCTCGAGTGACATTCCACCCTGACGCCTCGCAAGAGACTCTGCGCGGACCCTGATTGCCATCTTCTGGGCACGTTCGCGTGCCTCACGCTCTGTTGCAACAACGGTGCAGAACTCACCTGAGTCAGGAACGGAGTCAAAACCGAGAATCTCAACTGGCATTGCCGGGCCAGCCTCATCAACACGACCACCTGTGAAGTCGTGCAGTGCCTTTACCTTGCCCCATGCAGCGCCAGCAATGACAACGTCGCCAACACGCAACGTGCCACGATCCACTAGAAGGGTACAAACCGGGCCACGCCCTGGATCAAGCCTCGACTCAATGATGTATCCGCTTGCATCAGCATTTGGGTTTGCCTTCAGCTCAAGAATGTCAGCCTGAAGCAGGATCATCTCAATCAACTCATCCAGGTTTTGCCTCTGCAACGCAGAGACCTCAACCATGACGGTCTTGCCACCCCACTCCTCTGGCTGCAGATCATGCTGTGCCAGCTCGCCCTTGACCCTGTCAGGCTGGGCGTTCTCCTTGTCAATCTTGTTGATCGCAACAAGTATCGGCACACCTGCCGCTCGAGCGTGGTCAATTGCCTCTATCGTCTGAGGTTTTACACCGTCGTCAGCAGCAACAACCAACACTGCCTCATCGGTGACTTTCGCACCACGTGCACGAAGTGCGGTGAACGCTTCGTGACCAGGAGTGTCAAGGAAGGTAACCTTCCTGCCGTCAGGCATGTCGACCTGATACGCACCAATGTGCTGGGTGATTCCTCCTGCCTCGCCCGCTGCAACCTTTGTCTTTCGTATTGCGTCAAGGAGGGACGTTTTGCCGTGGTCAACGTGACCGATGATGGTTACGACTGGAGCCCTTGCAACCAATGCTTCATCTGGATCCTCAAACACAGGAATCTCTTCGTCTGAAGCACTTCGCACCACTATGTCGCGTGGAGGATCAAGACCGACTCCGACCAGCTCGATCTGCTCCTGGGTCAGGCTCTGGGTGATCGTCACAAAATCACCCTCCATCATCAGTATCTTGATCAGCTCGGTTGACGCAACGTGTAGTGCGTCAGAAAGCTCTTTGACAGTGGCACCAGCGTGAATGCTGACTGGCACTGTTGGATCGATCTCGACCTGCTTGTCCCGTTCACCACGACGACCTTTTCGACCGCCCTTGCCTCGCTGGGCATCGGCGCCGCCTTTGCGTGACGCACCCGAATCGATTACTACGCGCCGCTTTCGCCTTGGCCCTCTGCGCTCTCCCCGGTCATCCTGGCCACGTGAATCGCCAACTTTGCTTCGCCTCGATCCAATGAACTCAGGAGTCTCAGGAGTCTCGGGCTCTTCCGCGCCACCCTTTTTCTTCTTCTTCTTATCCTTCTTCTTGCCGTCACGATCACGTGACCTCTGCTCCTCCTCAAGTTTCTCAGCCTCAAGCTGGGCACGCCGACGAGCAGCAAGCTCCCCAACCCGCTGCTGCGCAATCTCACGAGCACGCCGCAGCTTCTCAGCCTCTGACAGCTCCTTTGGCTCCTCTTGAACCTGCTCCTCTTCGGCCTGTTCTACGGCCTCTGGCTGCGCAGCAGGTACAACCTCATCTTCAACGACAGACTCAGCATCAGGTTCGGTCGTTTCGGCAGCTTCGCCTTTGGCTTCATCAGAACGAGCAGCAGCGGCCAATGCTGCAGCAAGAGCGGTTGCCGGCTCATCACCTTCAACCTGTGGAATCTCTACACCTGCGACCTCTGTAACTGGTGCTTCTAACTCATCGGTTGAGACTGGCTCTTCCACCGGCACTTCTTCGACGGGTGGCGCTTCAACGACTTCCGGTTCTTCTTCACCAGCTTCCCGCTTGGCAGCAGCCTGTGCCTGAGCAGCCTTCTTTGCTGCCAGTTGCTGACGCAGGCGACGCGCCTTCTCAATCGCCTTTTCCTTGGCAGCCTTGTCAGTCGCCTTGCGGGCATCACGTGCCTCCCGCTCCTGCTCAATCGCTGCTTTGCTTGTGGTCTTGGGAGCCTTGGAGGCAGTCGGATCAAGCCAGCTTGGCAGCCCTGTTGCCTTCGCCTTTGCCGGCGCAACCGATTCCTTCGGAGCACCAAACACCCGCGCGATGTCTTCATCTGACACAGTAGATGCAGGCGCCTTCACATCGACGCCTGCGGCATGCAGCCGACGAATGACCTGCTTGGATTCGAGCCCCCGCTCGCGGGCTATCTCATAAACTCGTTTCTTTGCCATTCGGTTTCAACCGCCTCTTTCTTACTGTCTGTCAGACGCTATTCACATAGTGATCACGCCTGTTTTCCTACTGGATGAATCTCGATGCAACTCACGCATCTTCTTCGCCCTGATTGCTCCCACCAGCATCTGAATCATTCTCAGCAACAGCCACTGGCTCAGGAGTTAGCTCCTGCACGTCTTCAGATTCTGGCTCCTGCTCTGCCTCAGGTTCACCATCATCCTCAGCTGGCTGCTCGCCATTCGCCAAGGCTTGATGATGCGGCAGAGCGCAGTACTGACTACCATCAACTGCCATGTTTGGACACCGCTTGCCGGTCTTCATGGTTGCAATGCAACGACCGTCAGAATCGGTGTTGGTCTCGTCACCACCAGATCCACCCAGCTCTTCCTCTGCGTAGTCTGAGGCTCCACGAATATCGATCTTCCAACCCGTAAGCTTTGCAGCCATTCTTGCGTTCTGCCCCTCACGACCGATGGCCAATGCCAATTGGTCGTCTGGCACAATTACGGTTGCCTGTCGATCTTCATCATCGACGATCACCTCACGCACCCTGGCTGGTGACAACGCCTTGGCAATGAATCTTGCTGGCTCCTCGTTATAAGGAATGATGTCGATCTTTTCGCCACGAAGCTCACTGACAACCATTCGCACTCGCGATCCACGCGGACCAACACATGCACCGACAGGGTCAACTCCCTGAACGTTTGAAACCACTGCGATCTTCGTGCGGAAACCTGCTTCGCGAGCAACTGACTTGATCTCAACGAGCCCGTCAGCGATCTCTGGTACCTCGAGCTCAAAAAGCTGCTTTATGAGGAGCTCTGACGCCCTCGAAAGAACTATCTGCGGCCCGCGCGGCGTGGTGCGCACATCCAGGATCACTGCCTTGACTCGTGATCCGTAATCAAATCGCTCACCAGGAATCCCCTCGCTGAACGGAAGGATTGCCTCAGAACCTGGCTTGAGTTCAACGATAGTTACGCCGCGCTCAGTACTTTGAACCACTCCGTTGACGATATCTCCGACGCGGTCAACGTACTCTTCATACATCACTCCGCGCTCGAAGTCACGGATACGCTGGAGGATAACCTGACGCGCCGTCTGAGCCGCAATACGACCGAAACTGTGCTGAGGGCTGACTTCAACCACTTCTATCTCATCAACCGGCACCTTTGACCAGTCAACGTCGAAGAAGTCTTCGTCGTCTTCCTCACCTGCCTCTGCGCTGGCAGCTAGTGCCTCCTCATCAATATCCAGAACGATGATTGCTTCGTCAGGAAGCTCATCTCCCACGAACTGATGGATTCGGAATACACCCATTTCGCGGTCGATCTCAACCTTTGCAAACGAAACGGCATCAGGTGTCTTTCGATAAGCCGCGAGCAACGCATCCTCGAGCGCTGACAAAAGAGTTTCTCCGTCAATACCTTTGTCGCGTTCAAGCGATTTGACTGCCTCGATAATTTCCCTGCTCATTTGCTGCTCCCTTCGGATTGTGCAAAGCACCTGACAAGATCGTGCCAGTCCACTGTGACGCTGTCGCCGTCCTCACGAACAAACTCCACACCATTTTCATCTGCTGATTCAATAACCCCGCGCTGGTATCGCTTACTCCCCTGAACGCGAAAACGAACATTGCGCCCCACCGCCTGTTGAAACCGGTGCACTGTTCGAATTGGTGGTTCGATACCTGGGGAGGAAACCTCTAGAGAGCAGTCGCCTGCCAGATCGCGAACTGCGCGAGACACCTCAGTACAGACTCGATGGTCAACTGAGCCATTCTGGTTCTCAACAAACAGCCTTACATGGTTCTGCCGCTCGTCGTACTCTACGTCGAGAATCTCAATTTCGGGCAGGTTCTGCTGGGCGATAGCATTCTGCATCGCCTCGTGCATCTCTCGCTCTCTTGTGAACCTGTCGGTCATCCGCCTCCGCCTGTGCACTCACAAAAAACGTGGGCATCAGGCCCACGTAATACAGTGATGGCTCAAGTTTTTAATGAACCCTTGCGGGATTCTGCCAAAGTATATCCCCTGCTAACGGTTTTTATCCACATTTGTTTCAAAAAACCATTGCCAAATTGCAGATCTTGTCGTATACAGGTATTAGACGCCCCCACAAAGTCGAACGCAAGCTAGGTTCGACAATTTCAGAGGACGACGGCCGGAGATATTTCTCTCCCCCCCAACAATACCCGGCCGTCGTCCTTTTCTTTTACCTGATCCCCGAGGCAAAACGGTACCCCGTTGACACTTCGCCGCCCTCCCAATACCCTGTAAACAGTTGCTGTGCATAGGTGCCGGAACTCCGATTCGCCCAATAACTCGGATCCGATGCATCACACGAGGGGGAAACGCCAAGTTGTTAGGAATTGCAGGTCAATTCGCCAGTGCGCTGGTTAGTGGAGCTAAAAGCCTGCTGGGTATCGACGATGACTCGCCGAAGCCCAGGGATAATTCCAAATCCGAGTCTGGTGCAGGCTCATCGACGACCAGAACCACTTTTGAGAGAGAGTCTTCGACATCGGCATCACCAGATTCATCCCGGCGTTATCGTGCTGCAAGCGCAAGTACCTCACCAGTAACGACAACACCCGTTGCTGGTCTTAACCAAAGACCTTCAGCCAGATCAATTATTGGTGAGGCCGCAGAAGGAAGCCGCAGCGAGCCGCCGAACACACGTGGATATTCGGCTTCCAGAATGTCTTCACAAACAGTTGCCAACGCACCAGACATGGCTGCAACCGGTAGCGCCACCGTACGATTGTTCGATGCATAAAGGCCCGACGCACAGGGCGGAGCAGGATTCATTGCTGTAGAATCAGGCATGCCAG
>CAYTTD010000006.1:0-15536 GCA_964440595.1 uncultured Gaiellales bacterium | reverse complement strand
CAGAGTCGGCTCTGGCTAGTGGTGTTACAGACGTGCTCGCGCAATCAGGCGTACCCGTGTTTGGTCCAGGCAAGTTGGCGGCGCGCATTGAAAGCAGCAAAGCTTGGGCTCGAGAACTCTGCGACGCAGCGGGTATCCCGTCGCCCTGGTGGGTGTCGTTTGACAACGAAGCAGAGGCGATGAGCTGGCTTGGCAAACACAGTGACGCGATAGTCGTGAAGACGGATTCTCTTGCTGCAGGAAAAGGCGTTACAGTCGCCTCGACCATTGAGGAAGCCATCGAGGCAACCTCTTCGATCTTCTCCAGGGAACAGTCCAGCGCATCGCATCCGAGCGCTTTGACAAGGGTTGTTTTTGAAGAGGTGTTGGAAGGTGTTGAGGCTAGTTTCATGGCATTCGTTGCAGGCGGCGCCATCGAGATGATGCCGGTTGCCCGTGATCACAAGAGAGCACATGACGGCGATCGCGGCCCGAACACCGGAGGCATGGGTGCGTATGCTCCAGCACCAGACGTCGATGCTGACATGGTAGACAGGGTTCGGCGCGAGATAATTGAGCCTGCCGTCGCCGAGTTGCTGGTTCGCGGACTCGATTATCGCGGCGTGCTTTACGCAGGTGTAATGTTGACGGATTCGGGGCCCAGGCTGATCGAGTTCAATGCTCGTTTTGGCGACCCGGAGGCCCAGGTCGTTCTTCCGCTGCTTGCCACAGACCCCTTCGTGGTTATGAGCGCGGTTGCAGCAGGCGAAGACGAGTTGCGCAGAGTAACAGTTGAGTGGGATGAAAATTCGGCGGTCGCATGCGTTGTAGTAGCTGCAGATGGCTACCCAGGCACCATTCATGCCGGGGGTGAAATCAAGCTGCCTGTGTGTGACGATAACTGTTGGATCATTCAATCAGGAACGACTTCGTCTCCGGATGGAACACTTCGGGTAAGTGGTGGCAGAGTCGTCGCGGCCGTTGCGGAAGCGGAAAGGGTCGACATTGCGGCTCGTTTGGCAACTTCAATAGCGGCGGGTGTTGAGTTTCCCGGTGCCTGGCATCGTAGCGATATCGGCGTGGCGATTAGTCTTGCGACAAGGCATTGATCACATTCATTCGCGCAGCGCGTATTGCTGGCCAAATACCGGCTAAAAGCGCGACAAATGCGGAAAGCACAATGAATACGGCAATCTGACCGAGGTGGATATCAAAGGATGTGAGCCCCTCATCTCTCAGGGCGCGAATTGAAATCCAACCGCCGGTAATGCCAACTGCAACTCCGAGTACGGCTCCGAACACTCCGGTGATGAGCGCCTCAGCCTCTATCATTCCCATTGCTCCACGTCGGGTCATGCCAACCGCTCTAAGTAGTCCAATCTCGCGTGTACGCTCGAACACCGACAGAAACATGGTGTTGATGATTCCAATGGCAGCTATGAGGATTGCCAGGAACAATAACCCGATTATGGCCGCCAACCCCTGATCGATCTGCTTGCTCTGTTCTTCCTGCAGCTCCGTCTGATCGTTGATATTGATGACGCCATACTTCTTTGCCAGGTTCTCGACCGCTTTGCGTGACTCGCCTGCCGACGCCCTTTTTGAACTGTTGATCCATATAAGGTCATCGCGTGGCTTTTCAACCATGGCGTCATAGCTGCTATGAGAAACCATTGGCGTATAGGCGATCATCTCGTTGCCGGATATCGCTGCCACCTTAAACTTTTGAGGCTTGTCCATCGTGGGCAGCTCAACCTTGACCGTCTCTCCAATCTTCAGCTTTTTTGACTCGGCAAAGGAGTCCGGCACGATTATTTCGTCATTACTCAGCTTCAGGGTTCTGCTCTGTCCGCTCAGCTCGAGATCAACAACTTCGGAGATTTTTTCAGGGTCGATTGCTGCCAGGTATTCGGCGCTCCCGGCGATTCGCGCCGGGTATGCGTGGCGCATGCTGGTGGCGGTAGATACCTCGTCAAGTTCAGCAATCTCCTGGGAAAAGCTAGAGGGAAAGCCCGCGGAAGGGCCGCCAGAGCCTGAGTAGGCAATAAGGTCTGCTCTGAACACCTTGTCAATATCGTTTTGAAGCGACGCCTTGAAGGACGATGCAAATATTGAAGCGAACACCACAAGACCAAGTCCAATCATCACAGCTGCAGCAGTGGAGGATGTGCGTCTCGGGTTGCTGATCGAATTCTCCCGCGCGATTGTTCCGACTGTTCGTGCAAAGAACGTAATTGGCAATCCCACAACCCTTGCAACCGCGGGTACTAAAAGGTAGCTGAGTGTTGTGATGCCGACAACCAAAGCGGCGGCACCAAACCCAACGGTAGTGGCCGGCTTTGGAGTTTTGTCAGTGAATCCGGCATAGATAAGGGCTCCTGATGCGATGCAGATCAGAATGCCAGTTGCAAATCTCCAACCCTTGTGACCGCGCGCATCGCCAGAGCTAACTTGTGACAAAACCTGGATCGGCGATGTTCGCCCAGCCCTGAAAGCTGGCACCACTGACGCAACTACCGTGACGAGCATCCCTATGGTCATTGCCGCGAATACCGTGCGGCCCTTCATGATGATTCCGGACTGTGGAATGCTGGCGTCCGATTGCTCCATGATGAAGTTGAGGCCCGGAACAAGCGCGACTCCCAAGCCCAGCCCGATGACTGAAGCAAGTGATCCGACAATCACTGCCTCGCCAACCAGAAGGCGCGTGACCTGCAGTCGCGAGGCACCTACGAGTCGCAGAAGCGCGAGTTCTCTGGTGCGTTGCGCCGCGACGATTGAGAACGTGTTGAAGATTATGAAAGCGCTGACAAATAGCGCAACCCCTGCGAATGCGAGTAACGCTCCGCGAAGAATGGTGATGAACGAATCATTCATCTGCTGGACGGTCTCTTCGTTGACCTCTTCCGCGGTTACTACCTCCCAGTCATCTCCCACAACCTCCCGAATCGCGGTACTTGCCTTCCTGATGCCAACTCCAGATTTTTTCTGAATGGCAATCGTGCCGACCTTGCCGGGTGCGCCAAACAGCTCCTGTCCCTGATGTTTTTCGAAGACGGTTAGCGTTGCACCAGCAAGATTGTTCTGGCTGCCAAATTTCAGCAACCCAACCAGCGTGAACTTGACGGCAGGGCCGTTGATCGAAACCTTAACCGTGTCACCAACCACATAGCCGGCTTTTTTTGCGGTCGAAACGTCGATTGCCACTTCTCCGCGACGGGTTGGGCCCGTTCCCTTGACGACTTTGAGTGGAGACAGGTCGTTGGCATCAGGCGACCATGTGTATCCAAGTGTGGGTGGGCCCTGCGGCAGCACTGCTTTGCCTTTTTTGTCGATGATCACCGCATTGCCCGAGGATATTCCCTCCGCGCTTTTTACCTCAGGCAGAGCTTTAATCGCTAAGGCAAGGGTTTCGGGAATCGGGTTGGCTTGTCCAGATTCATTTCCCATCTCGGCGCCAAATCGATCGGTGTCTTTCTTTTTTGGGCGTACATAGATGTCAACGTTTTTTGAGCTCTCCTGAAAAAGCGTCTCAAATGCTCTGATGGTCGAGTCGGTGAATATGAAGCTCGCAGACACAAAGGCAACACCAAATGCCACGGCAAGCGATGTGAGCAACAGGCGCACCCTATTGTTCATTGCGCCCTTCAGTGAGATTTTCATCACGGGAGCCATCATGCCGGTGTCGCTGCCAATTGCTTCAAGCGGTCAAGTATCTGATCCGCAGTCGGCTGGTCGATCGTGTCGGACACCTTGCCGTCTCGCAGAAAAACAACTCGATCCGCAATCGCCGCTGCCTGCGCGTCGTGTGTCACCATGACTATTGTCTGATCCCACTTGTCTACCGCTTCGCGCAGGAAGCGCAGGAGTTCGGCTCCGGAAGCGCTGTCCAGGTTGCCTGTTGGCTCGTCGGCAAAGATGATGTCTGGCTTGGCTACAAGTGCCCTGGCGCCAGCAACTCTTTGCTGTTGCCCACCCGAAAGCTGTGCGGGTCTGTGCTTCAGTCGGTCGGTTAGCCCCAGCCTCTGGATGACTTCATTGCGCCATGCATCGTCGGGGCGCTTGCCCGCAAGAGCAAATGGAAGATCAATGTTTTCGCCCGCCGTTAGCGTTGGAACCAGGTTGAATGCCTGGAAAACGAACCCGATTCGATGTCTTCTCAAAACGGTCAGCTCTCGATCTGAGAGGTTGGTAATATCGATACCGCCGATGCGGGCTACGCCCGAAGTAACACGGTCCAGGCCGGCCATCGCGTGCAGCAGCGTTGATTTTCCGGAGCCGCTAGGCCCCATAACGGCTGTAAAAGTACCCTTTTTGAATCGTATTGATACATCGTCCAGCGCCCGAACTTCCGTATCTTTCTGCCCATAAATTTTTGTTATTGACTCGGCCTCGGCAGCCGGAGTTTCCCTTGGATCCTGATTCATTACCCGAGGCTACAAGTTTTCGCGATTCGGCGCGATGGCAATCGATTGGTTTTTGTTTATGCTCGGCGTTCCAGCGCAAGGTTAGCCACGCGTATTGACGCCTGTTCGCATGAATCAATAGCGTCTTCGAGTGCCTCAAAAATATCTTTCCACTGAATGATCGTGCGGGGGTTGATTTCATCGTCAGCAAAAAGCGCGCGTACAGCCTCCCTGAGCACATCATCGCCGCGGTCTTCGCTTGTTCTGACCTGGGCGACGTGTTTGCCCACCGGGGTCTCTCCGATCAACGACGAGACTGCATCCCGCATGGATTTGGAAGCCTCAACCAACACCTCGCACTGTTCGAGGGAGTGTGTCATCGCTGCTCCAACCCGATGAAGCGTCAAAAGTTCGCAGGCATGCTCGATGTGATCAACGACATCATCTATTGCGCCAGCAAGCATGTATAAATCTTCGCGCGCGAATGATGGTTCGAGGTCTGCGGAATGTAAGCGTTCAACAATTTTTTTGGTGAATTCATCACCGAGTTTTTCAATCTGCTTGATCTCAATCTGCAGATCATCGTTGTCAGGGAAGCCTCTGAATCGACTAAGTGCCTTCTCTGCCGCCAAAGCTGCATTCTCTGCCGCTCGCTCGATCAGCTCAAGCACGTTTGTGTGCATAACGTCGGTTGTTGATCCGCTCAATTTGATGCTCCAATCGGGGCTTGCTTTAAATTTGCAACCAGTGTCAGCTTGTAGCCGGTTCCCTTGGCTGTCTTGATTTCTATAACGCCCTGCGTGGCTCCGAGTAACTTTGTTCGCAGGCGCGAAACATTTACGTCCACAATGCGATCGCCCTTCACCATCGCGAATCCCCACACAGCGCGATACAGGGACTCTCGGGCCACCGCGTGCCCATTTGCTCTCGCCAAAACCTCAAGTAGTGCTGCTTCGCGCTTGCTGAGCTCGATCGATTTGCCTTGCCAGGTAACGTCCATTCCATTGATGGACAGGTCTCCTCCGGCGAAGAGAATCGAATCCTCGGCGCTGCTGCCCTGTTGGTTGGCGGCACGTGTCAGTCGCTCGCGCACTTCCGGCACGCCCATGCTCGTGGTTATCACCTCATGTGATCCTGCCGCCAGAAGAGCCGCCGCGAGATCTGACTCTGAAGTCCTGACGATCGCAACAACGGTGGTCGCGCGGTGTTCGCGCCGAAACCTTCGTATCAATTCGGTATCGGCAATACCAGTGCAGTGCAGCGCTACTACCTCAGCCTTGCCTTGACGTACCAGTTGTTCAATTGCGGCGATGTTATTCACGCCTTGAATTGCCCAGCCAAGCAGATTTGCAGCACCAGATACATTTCTGAGAAATGAATTCGAGTCGGGCGTATTGATGACTGCAATCTTCACCGCTTGATTCTCGCATACTGGCGGATTCCCAGAATGCGCAACGCTCGATTGCAATGTGCCATCGTGCTCGAAATTGTGTGTGCGTAGCGCATGTTCCGGGTAGTTCCACCGTCATAGTAGGTGCGGGTGCATGGCTCGGCGTTGGCGTCGGGCTGGCGGGTTCAAGTTTTGAACAAGGAGCGCCGATATGCCCCCGGTGGAGTTTGTTGATGAGGATAAGGAGTGCGTAATGCAGGTGGCGATGCCACACGTTGTTGTGCGTGATTTGACGGTCGCGATCTCACGGCTAGATACATTTTTCAGCGCACGGTCAGAGCTTGATCTGGTTGCCCCCGCCCAGCGGGATCCAGGCAAGGTCAGCGGCGCGGTGCTGCGAACGATGCGTGCCGAGCTTGACGCAGCCGCTGAGTCTGCGCGTAAGGGGCTCGATCGATTGGGTGCAATAGTCGAGGATGTCGGACTAAGTGACGATTTGCAGGCAGGCATTACTGGAATCGCTGAGAGGGTTAACGACGGCGTTCGTGAACTTGTCGCGTGTCGCGATGCTGTTGACACTCTCATTGAATCAGGCGCGCATCCGTTTGTTTCGACTCAGCCAGTTGCTCGCGCTTACCATGCACTTGGTGAGTTGCACCACGTCGTCAAAGCTGTCGGCGCAGACTCTTGAGATCATACCGGTGTAGGTTTCTGCAATTTTGAATTGCCACCTGAAGCCTCGAGTTGACTTCATCCATAGGATCGAAGAATGAACTCACCCGGGATCTTCAAGTTATTCATGAGCCGCAAAGGCTCTCTCGCAATCGTTGTCTTCTGGTTGATTGCCGGGTTTGGACTCGGTTCGGTTCAGCCCAAGCTCCAGGAAGAAACCAAAAACGACACCCTGACCTACCTGCCTGAGAGCGCAGACTCATCTGAGGTATTGAGAATTCAGCGCGACCGTCTGCCAGCAGGCGCCGTCACTCCGGCACTAATAGTGTTCGAGGGAAAGGGCAAGAAAAAGCTCAGCAATGCTCAGTACGACGATATCAACGCAACCCTTGCAAAGATAGATGATGCCAAACTCAAGGAGTCGTTGCCGGTCGTTGCAATGCCAACGGGTGATTCATTTGTCAGGTCTGAAGACGGTGAATCGGTATATGCGGTTCTGCCTCTTACTGGAGAGGATGCGAACAAAGACATCATTCCTGCCGTGAAAAAAACCCGACAGATCCTGAATGATGAATTGCCGAATTCGATTGACTTCTGGGTTACTGGTCCCGCTGGTTCGGCGTCAGATGCGGTGGAGGTCTTCAACTCAATTGACGGGCCGCTGCTGCTGGCAACCGTGGTGCTTGTTGGTTTACTGTTGATCGCAACTTACAGGTCACCTGTGATCTGGATCATCCCGATTATTACCGTAATGCTGGCCTACCTTGCTGCCGCAGGGGCGATCTATGCGCTTGTCGAGGCAGGAAAGCTCGAGGTAAATGGTCAGACAACCGCAATTCTGATTGTTCTTATGTTTGGCGCTGGCACCGACTACTGCCTGTTGATGGTTTCACGGCTTAGGGAAGAGCTGGTGAAAACAAGTGATGCTCGCTTGGCGGT
Source organism: uncultured Gaiellales bacterium (assembly GCA_964440595.1). Lineage (GTDB taxonomy): Bacteria > Actinomycetota > Thermoleophilia > Gaiellales > SKUG01 > CAYTTD01. Next base: position 8,150 of record CAYTTD010000006.1, on the reverse strand, counting down.
TGCAGCTGCCTCGCGGGCAACTTTTGCTCCAATTCTCACAAGCGGTTCTACGGTGGTTGCGGCGATGCTTGTGCTGATGCTTGCCGACCTCGAATCAACAGCAACAATGGGCCCTTCTTTGGCGCTCGGCGTTTCGTTGACGATGCTAGCGGCATTTACGTTGCTTCCCGCAATCTTCTCCCTGCTCGGGCGAAAGGTCTTCTGGCCGAGGATCCCCTACTGTGATGAATCGATCACTGAGGCGCCCTTGTCGCCTCGATGGCGGGCAATTGGCGAAAAGGTCAAGCGAGCTCCAGCAAAAGCACTCATTATTGGCTGCGCAGTGCTTTTGATCGGTGGAGCTGGTAACCTCGCAAGCCCTGACTCGCTTGGATTCGGAGACACGGAATCGTTTTCAAAGCCAACGGATTCTGCGGATGGATTTACAGCGCTCAAGCGGCATTTCGATCAGGGCGTGCTCGCTCCGACCACAATTCTTGTTAAGGGCTCTGCTGACAAGGTAGCCAAGGCAACCCCTGAAATTGCTGAAGCGGCGCAAAGTGTGTCCGGTGTGAAGTCAGCTGTTCCGTCTCTTGACCCCGCCAACTCCACTACAAAGGGCGACATTGCAACCATCAGTGTTGTGCTTGACAGTGATCCGTATGACGAGGAAGCAGGGCACACGATTGATCGATTGCGTACAAAAGTTAAAGACGTGGCTGGCGACGCGAGTATAAAGGCGCTCGTAGGCGGGCCAACGGCTCAGATTCATGACACCGACAAAACGGTTATTCGCGACCAGAACCTACTCGTACCCGCGGTGCTCGTTCTCATTCTTGTGATCATCGTTCTGTTGCTGCGTGCCATTGTGGCGCCGCTCCATCTGATCCTCAGTGTTGTCATTTCTTACTTCTCGACGCTGGGGATAACCCTGTGGCTATTCAGCAGTGTGCTCGATCACCCAGGCGTTGACAAGGGATACGCCACGTATCTGTTCATCTTCGTAGTTGCGCTCGGTGTTGACTACAACATCTTCCTGATTCATCGAATACGGGAGGAAGCAGCCCTGCGTAATACGGTCGAGGGAGCGGTGGTCGGACTCGCACGAACCGGTGGAGTCATAACCAGCGCCGGTCTGATTCTCGCCGGAACATTTCTGGTGCTTGCCACAATGCCGGTGTACGCAATGCAACACATTGGGATTGGAGTGGCAATTGGAATAATCATCGACACCTTTATTGTTCGTTCCTTCATTGTGCCCGCGGTGATCATGATTCTGGGCGAACGAAACTGGTGGCCTTCTCGCGCGGCAAAACACTGACTTTGGTTTGAGTCCAGTGCTGATCGTGGTATAAGTTCATTCTGTGGCCCCGGGGGGGTGCGCCATCAACGTCGACCAGAGCTACGGAGGCGCAATTGTGAATCCCCAAAAACACATTCCGATACTTGTCATTGGCGGCGGAAGTGCAGCAGCTGAGACTGTTCTGCAACTGAACAGGCATGGTGTGACGAGCGGGGTGACAGTCGTAGCAGAGCACGAACGCATTGTTCCCGGCTCTGATCTCGTTTACACGCCATTTGGTATCGAGCCCAGGGCAATTCCGTTGGCGCCGCTGCTGAAGAACGTAGATGCCCAGATGCTCCTGGGTAAGGTGACTGACCTTGATATTTCAGGGCATACCGTAGCTTTGCCAGACGGCGAATCCGCATCCTGGGGAGTTCTCATATCTGCCATCGGCGCGTCTCCGCAAGTGCTCGGCGGGTGCTGCCTTCGTGACGCCTCGCGGGCTCGTGGTCTCGCCGTCGAGCTGGACGCGCTGGTGAGGGCGTGCGGCCCAGCGGGTACGGGCCGCTCAGGATCAGTGGTGTTTCGAATGATATCGGGCTGTGCCTGGCCGCTTCGTGCATATGAGATGGCGCAGCTTCTGCACCATTGGTTACTACAAAAGGGTGTAAGAGATCGGATTTCGATTACGGTGGCGTCGGAGGAATCAAGCTTGCTGTCGCGGTTCGGTTTGACAGCTAGTGATCAGCTTGACCGACTCTTTGAAAAGTATGAAATCGAAGTGATGACGGGATTGCCACCCGGACGAGTGGACGCTGTGTCGGGTGATGTTGTCGTCAACGCCTCTCCCCTGGCTGCTCGCTGGGTTCCGGGAATGGTTCCGCGCCGCGGAGACTTCTGGGAGCCCGATCCGACAGGGGCGATTGCGCCCGACGTTTATATAGTGGGAGATGCCACCAGCTATCCGATCCGCCTACCTTTGATTGCGAACAGGCAGGCCGAGGTAGTTGCGGCGGCTATTACGGGGCAGACAGCGCCAAAGTGGTCTGAGCCTGTCACCGCGGAAATGCTCTTCGACAAAGGTTCGCTTCACCTCACGTTTCCTGTTTCGGACCCGTTTTCTGGTGATTCACACGTGAGAGCCGACATCCACTTTGAGGAGTCATGGCCCGATCACTTCTCCGGCAGCTTGTTGTCCACAATGGGCGGTGTGCCTGCGGATGATCGCAGCGAACTGTTTTTCAGAAGTACTTTCGCTCAACGTTCTCACAGTTGATTACTGTGTCTCGAAAATCGACGTAGGCAGTATCGTTGCCAGCTCCGCAGTCCACGTAGTCGCGCTTTCTTCTGTTCTTCCATGACTTGTCTTGGCTGTTGATTACGTCGTCGTCATCACCGCCGGCAAACCGGTCTTTGCCAGAAGTGTCTTTGATGAAGTCGTTCTTCTTGCCTCCCTTGAGCGTGTCGCTGCCAGGGCCCCCGTTCAGGTTGTCGCTGCCGCTGGTACCGGAAAGCAGATCTGATCCGCTGCCTCCGCGAAGGCGGTCATTGCCACCACCTCCATATATCCGGTCATTGCCTGCTCCACCGCTCAGGCCTCGATCCGCTCCCTGATCACCAAGAATTATGTCGTCGCCGGCATCGCCGAACAGCTTGTCGGCGCCGCGGTCTCCGTGCAGGGTGTCGTTTCCGCCGGCGCCGTAGATGCTGTCCGCGCTTGTGCTACCCCACATGGTGTTATCTGCGTCGTTGCCTATGCTGCCGATGACAAATTGAGTCGCCACGGAATTTGAGGTTGGCGTGAACCGGGATGTGCTCGAGTCGTAGGTGCCAGACTGAACAAGAACCCACCAGTTGCCTTCGTTGAAGATGGTTGGCAGGGTCACGGTTGTCCTTTCAGAAGTCTTTGGATCAACCACAAATCCACTCTTTGAGTCTCCAGAGGCGCATGTATCCATTGACTCGGTTGCGTCGCCGCGACAGAAAAAGTACCTGAGGTCGCTGGCGCTGTTATTTGATTCAAAGACTGGCTTCAATTTGACTGAGTGGAAGTGCCCGGCTTCGGGCTTGATCGTGGTTGGGGGATTGGAGGGATCAGCAAGCGCTGTACCTGCAGCGCAAAGCGTGACGATGCACGCTGCAGCTGTCGCTAAGGCCCAAAGGCCACGCGCGTTCCGCTTCTTGATTCCTGCATTTGCGTTGGTCACAGAACTCATCCCTGCAATCCCCTTCCACGTTCAATTCATGGCGAGCTTATCTGAATCGCCTGCGTTGGCCATTTACGAACTCGCAGTTTCTTGAAATGCGATCGTTGCTGTTTGCGCGAACCCGATCAACACCGGTACCACAGTTCACCTTGTCGCCCTTGCCACCTGCGCGGGTCTTCTGGTTGTCTCGTGCATCAATGGTGTCATTTCCCGCTCCTCCGTTCAAGGTGTCGCGTCCTGGACCGCCAATCAGTCGGTCGCGCCCAGCACCACCAACGAGCCTGTCGTTACCGCTCCCGCCGCGCAGACGATCGTTACCGCGACCACCATTCAGGGTGTCGTTGCCGTTGCCGCCACTTGCGTTGTCGTTGCCGTTGCCGCCATTGACGTTGTCGTTGCCGTTGCCGCCATTTAGCGTGTCATTGCCTGCGTCACCAAAGAGGCGGTCGTTGCCGTTGCCGCCATTGACGTTGTCGTTGCCGTTGCCGCCATACACGCGGTCGTTTCCGTCGCCGCCATTGACGGTGTCGTTGCCATCTTCGCCATACAATGTGTCATCGCCGGCGCCTCCATTGACGTCATCGTTTCCGTCGCCGCCATAGATGCTGTCGTCGCCGTCGGTGCCGTCAAGATCATCGTCACCTGTGCCGCCTGTGATTGGTACTGCCGTTGACACCTTGAAGGTGTTGGTAACCCAATCCGATGTTGGCGTGAAGGTCATTCCGCTTGAGTCAAGTGTGCCTGACTTCACTGCAACCCACCAATCGCCAACTGCGAAAGGAGATCCGATAATCACGGTTGTGTTCGCGCTGGCCGCTGGGTCTGATACATAGCCCGTTCTGTAGTCGCCAGACGTACACGATGTCGGAGTCTGGGGAGTGGTGCCGCGGCAGAAGAAGTACTTGATGTCGTCGCCGCTTCCATTGGCTTTGAAAACAGGCCTGAACGTTGTCTCCTGGGTGCTGCCATTGGTAGGTGTAACGATCGCTGGCGGGTCAGCGGCCAGCGCCGTTGACGAGAACGCTAATACAGCTATTGTGGTGCAGGCAGTTACGCCCAGCCTTTTCATTTTTCTGGATATCATGCATCTCTCCTGGTGTAGTAGTCGGTATTGATCAACATTTTTGATCGTGCGCCTAAAACGCAGCTTTGAACCGTTTGTATGATCCAATTGCGGGGCGCAACATTTGACGGCCTACCCGGGGTATCTCGGCTACAAACATTTCGAAAACAGGTTTAGGTTGGATTCCGTACGGAAACCCGCTTGGTACGGAAAAAATGGATGAGGTTGTTGACTGAGGCCCCAATAAATTTATTAGTCTGGCTAGCCAGGATCACTATGTGTTTTTGCGCGACTGTGGCTGTGGCGGCGCTGGTGGTTGCGCACGCTCATGGCGCCCCGATCAGGACGTTTGAAGTTGGTGTTCAGTCAAACGGGTCTCTGCTTGATCGCCCGGCGCCCGACGTTGATCAGGAGATGGCCGAGATTGCGGGCACCGGGAGCAAGGTGATTCGTCTCACAATGTCTTGGCGCCGCGTTGCGAGTGTAGTGCATAGTTGTAGGGAGGCAGCATCAACCACCAAGGGATTGCGTCTGCTCGAAAACCCTGATCACCCCTGTTATGACTGGTCGGCATACGACGCTGTTGTCAGGGCTGCGGCCCGTCACGACATTGACGTTGTGGCTTCAGTGTTTCAGGTGCCGGTCTGGGCATCCGGTAGCACCGACCCTTACTATGTCGGAGAATCGCCGAGCGAGTTTCGGGCGGTGTCGCGTGGTTGGGCGGCATTCGCGACAGCCGCAGCAAATCGATACCGTCCTACAGGATCGAGCGTAGGTGTAATTGATCGCTGGACGATCGGTAACGAGCCCAACTCAGAATTCTTTTGGCACCCACATGACGAACTAGCCCCGATTCGCTACGCAAACCTGTATGTTCTTGCAGCGCGCAAGATGCGGGCGGCTGCCCCGGGCATTCAGCTTGCCCCGGGGCCAACGGGCACGAAGTCCACGATGAAACCCGCCGTCTGGCTCGCAGCGGCGTTACCTGAGCTGGAGCGTCTTGGCGGGGAAGACGTAATAGATGCATGGGCTCATAATCCGTATCCAGCGGCTACTAAAGGTCCGCGCGATTACGTGCCGGTTCTGCCCTCGATCGGTCTCGGCAATCTGAAAGAGTTGTTCCGCATTCTTGATGAAAACCCGGCAACCCGGGGCGTACCTGTCTGGGCCACAGAGTTTGGCTACCAGACCAATCCACCTGATCTTGCATTTGGGGTGTCTCCATCTCTGCAGGCTGCGTACATGGCAGAGTGTTTTGAGATTCTCTATCGGTATCGCAGAGTTACGTTGGCGCTTTGGTATGGATTCAGGGATAACGAGATTGAGCGCGATTGGCAATCGGGGCTGATTCGCTCAGATGGTACAAGCAAGCCTGCTCGGGCAATGTTTGTGAGGCCTGTCAGTCGCAGCGCGTCGAAGGTTGTGCGTGGCCGCGTGATCAGGTTCTGGGGAAGGAGTCTCGTTGACGCGAATGCCGCCAGGCTGCAATGGTCAAGAGATGGCGTTACCTGGCGACGCGTTAGGCATCAGCAGCGGGATCCTCTAGGAGTCGTAACAGGGCATATCCGCATGCCTCGCGATGCGCGCTTCGGCTACGTGCGAGTGGTTGATTCGTTTGGAGAAGGCCCATCGGTGTCATTCAAAGGCGTCAAAAAACCTCGAAACAAAGCTGGCAAGGCTAAACTTTTTGTCCGGTAGGTCGAATGAGAACCTCATTGATATCGACGTGTTGAGGTTGGTTCATCGCCCAGAGCACTGCCTCTGCAATATCGTTTGAGAGGAGTGACCACTCAGGCACCCCATCATCAAAAAACGGGGTGTCAACCATCCCGGGCTCAATCAGGGTTACCCGTACTCCGCTGCCGTGTACCTCCTGCCTCAGTGCCTCTCCCATCGCGGTTACGGCAAACTTTGAACAGGAGTAAAGCGATCCGGGCAGCACGCGCCGTCCAGCGATTGAGCTGGTCAAAAGCATCTGGCCCTTTGATTTGAACAGCCACGGCAGCGAGGCGCGAATCGTAAGCGCGCAACCGTAGACGTTGGTATCGAGCATTGATCGCCAGTACTCAGGCGTGGACTCCAGAAATCCACGTTTGCAACCGAATCCGGCATTCGCAAAGACGGCATCGATCGTGCCCCCGAGCTTTTCGGCTGCGCCATCGATGAACGCCTCAACCTGGCTCCAATCCGTAACGTCGACCTCGATGGGATGTATGCGACCGTATGAGGCTTCGCCTTCTGCAACTTCCTTCAGGCGCTCTGCAGAACGCGCTCCAATCACAACGTTCATGCCTCTGCTCGCGGCCATCAGTGCTGTGGCTGCGCCTATACCTGTGCTGCCACCGGTAATAACGAGGTTTTTGGCGTTGAGCTGTGTTGTGGAATCTGTTGCGTCAGTCATTACCAGATGATTTCAGGCGTCGACCGCGTTGTCCATCACATTGTTGCGTAGTTTGCTCCCACAAGTACGCTGTCTTTGAATGTCAGCTTCACAAGTACGGCTACTTTGTGTGGCTTGCCGTCAGGCAGCCTCCTGTCGGTGACCTCCATCACAATGGTCTTATCGCCGTTTGCAATGCGGTCAACAAACTGCTGGCCCGACGCCGTAATGCTGCCCGACGTGTCCCAGCTGACCTGAATCTTTGGTGCGCCATCGTTCACTTTGATGGTGGCATCGCCGACCTTACCGATATCTCTGCGTCCAAATGGTTGTGGCTTCGCAGGAGTTGTGGGTGCCGCATTGCCGCCAGACCCGTTGGTGGTTGCGGGTGGCGCTGGTGCCGGCTTTGATTCATTCTTTGGTGGCGCTGCATTTCCTCCACCGCCATTATTTGAGGGCGGTGGCGCCGGCGGTGCTTGAGGTGGCTCTTGCGGCGGCGCCTGCGGTGGCTGGTTCTTTGCCGCCTCAGCCGCGGCCATAAACTTCTCCCAGTTTGCCTTTCCTTCAGGCGTGCTTATTGCCTTGCAGAACTCCTCGAACTTCTGTTTCTGCTCAGGAGTCATTGACTCCCACTTCTTGCCAAACTCTTCAAGCTTCTTCTGTTCCTCAGGCGATTTTGGTGGCGTTTTATCGCCCCCTCCTGCCTTATCGCCCTCAGGCTTGTTGCCGTCTTTGTTTGGTGGCGACTGGGGAGCCGTTGGGGGCGCTTGCCCGGTTCCGGCGCCAGCTCCTCCGCCCTTGGCAGCCATGGTCTGCATTAGTTGAGAAAGAACTCCTACAAGTTGGGTGAGTTGCGTTACGACCTGCTGCAAGCCCTGAAGCGCAGCGGTGAGTTCCGGCGCCTGAGTCGTAAAGGGTCCACTGCCCGCTGTGGTTGCCACCGTCTGGACGGCTTGGCCCGCATTCAGGGTCGATGCCCCAGTGCCGTACGCGCCCATGACTCCTGTTGAAGATGTTGGTGGTGTTAGCCCTCCGGCCGATGCCGTCATTATTGAGGGGGGCATCTGAGTAACCCCAGAGGTTGTTCCGCCCCCTGCAATGCCATTGCAATTACACATCCATTCGTCCCTTCGAAATGGCGCGCGCATCGTACCGTTGGTTGTCCAGACCAATGAAAATTCATTGCACGCTTACCAAGTGGTCCCTGGATTCTGTGGTACACCGATTTTTGGCGTT
>CAYTTD010000005.1:0-15798 GCA_964440595.1 uncultured Gaiellales bacterium | reverse complement strand
ACGGTTGATCCACCCATTGCGCCCATGACGGCGTTGCCGCCAGCTGTAGTCGTTGCCGTCGGTGTGGACGGTGCGGTAGTTGTGTTTACGTTGACGTTGGGGTTGGGTGGCGCGGAAACACCATTTGAACCTCCGCCGCCTGGAGTAAGCCCTGGAGGCGGCGCAAAAGTTTGACCTGTTGGTGGTATATGTCCCATTTTGTGTCCCTTGATTAACTCAACGCTGAATAGGCAAAAAATTCGTCCCAATGCCAATTCAGATTTTCGCGCAACAACCGTTACGCAGTTCTGCAACTCCACTATGCATCCAAAGCCGAAATTTGGCAATACCCTGGTGTGCGTCGTGTCTGTCCTCAAGTTTTGTTGGCAAATTGCCGATAACTGTTCAGTACCCGCGTCCCAGGGAGGGAAGCGCGTGGCCAACACATGGAGTGTTGGACGCGAAGAAACAGCAAGGCCAAGGAGGAAGGCCGCAAGTGGGAGGAATGTTCAACGTAGGTGGATTGGCCAGTGGCCTGGATTCGTCATCGATGATTGAACAGCTAATGGCTATAGAGGCAAAGCCGCGTGAACGGCTTGAATGGAAGCAGGAGCGATGGGAGCTCAGAAAGAGCTATTGGAATGAGCTCAGCACCAAGCTTAATACCCTGCGATCTTTGGCTACCACTCTGAATACTGCATCGACCTGGGCAACTTTTTCGGGTATCACGACTTCGGATGCCACCAAAGTCAATGGCTCTGCTGTTGGCGCTGCTCCAGCGGCAGGTACTTACGACCTTGATATCACCCAGCTGGCAGCCACAGAGGTGTGGGATTCGGCCAACAATCTTGCGGCTGCGACGGCAGGCCAGAGAGTTACAGGTGCATGGTACGAGGGACTCGGTGACGCAGCGGAAGCCGGTGACCTGTTGACTGGCATGACTGACCAGACAGGTGCTCTGATTGGTCTAAACAATGGTTCAACAATCACGATGAACTGGATGATAGATGGCACTGCTCACTCATCCACCTTTACCGTTACAGGTGCTTCAACGCTCTCTGACTTGATGACGTGGTCACAAGGGCAGATACCAGCCTCAACGTTTACTGTAAATGGTGATGGAACCGTGACAGTTGACAGCGACACTGGCGTTGATGACGAGATCACGGCTCTTAGCTTCACTGCCAGAAACAATGTGGGTACTCAGCTGGCATCGTTCGACGGAAGCACTGGTGCACAATCAAGCGCTTCCGTCTTTGCCTCTGACGGCGGTGCTGCGGCTGACGAGACGCTGACCATTACTCAAGGTACAAACAGTTGGTTTGTAACGATTCGTGAAGGTGATACAGAGGCAGACATCCTGAACCGCATCAATGCAGTTAGTGGCATTGGTGTGACGGCGGGGTTGAACGCGGGGCGCCTGCGTCTTACGTCAACTACATCTGGCGCGGGCGGCGATTTCACTGTTTCCGGAACAGGCACGCTGGTCGCTGATCTTGGACTCGCCGAATCGACCGCGGGCATTGATGCATCATTCACAATGAACGGTACTGCCTACACGCGCTCGTCAAATACCGGCATCACTGATCTTATTGACGATGTATCTGTTGATTTGCTTGGACTCACCGGTCCAACAGTAACGCTGACGGTAGGCACTCCAGCAGCAACCGTGGATCAGATGAAGGAAGACATCACCGCGTTTGTCGATCAGTACAATGAAATCGTTGACTACATAAACGGAAAGGTTACCGAGAAGAAAGTTTTCAATCCGCAGACTGAGGAGGAGTATCTTCAAGGCGCACTTGGAAACGACATGGCATTCAAAAGCATCGCCAGCGATCTTCGGCTCCAACTCAACTCTGCGATCACCGGTTTACCTGCAGGGTTTGACATGCTGGCGTCCATCGGAATTTCAACGGGTGCTGCTGGAGCCTCGAGTAGTTCGACGGCGCTCGGAAAACTCGTAATCGACGACGGTGAGCTGACGGCTGCACTGAACTCTGACCCAACAAAAGTCCGCGACATCTTTCAGGCTACTGGAGGTGGACCAATGGCGGAGAAAGGCGTTGCAAGAAGAGTCGATACCATGGTTGCAAATTGGATCACCGGTGGGCGGGTCGATATAGCACTCGATGGTGCTGATTCCCAAATCGACAGTCTTCAGCGAACCATCGATCGATTCAACTTAAGGTTGGAGAGACGCAGAGCATATTTCACTGCGATGTTTGCTGCGATGGAGAGGTCGCTGAACGGGATGCAAACCCAGGGGCAGTGGCTCTCGCAGGCTCTCTCAGGTCTCAATGCAAAGTAGCAACTCGCCGGCTGCCACTGCCTGACCCGGAGAAACATTGATGCTCGAAACGAGCCCAGAGGCAGGTGCAGCAATCTCGTTTTCCATTTTCATGGCCTCAAGAACGCAAACAAGGTCACCAGTCTGCACGGATTCCCCTTCATCAACGTTGATAGATACAACGTTGCCAGGAATTGGTGCCGCGACCTGTCCGTTGCCCGCTGCAAACGCTGTACCTTGCCGTGGGCGAGGTTGAGGAGGTGTCGGAGGAGCAGCACGCCACACTGTAACTTCAAATCTGCGACCATCGACCTCAACAATGTGTTCATCCGCAACCAGCTTTGAGCCATCACTTTTGACTGTTGATTCGGGCTGCGGGTGTGCGCCACCCATGATTTTTTCTGGACTCTCAATGTGTTTGCTGCAGTCCTCTGCCGCGATGAATGATTCAGTCTTCACAAGAGCCTTGAAAAACGGAATCAGCGTCTCGATGCCTTCGACATGTGCCTCATCAAGCACCCGCTGTAACCTTGCAACTGCCTCTGATCGGTTTCTGCCCCAGACGATTATCTTAGCCACCAGGTTGTCGTACCATTGGCTAACCTCTGACTCCTGCTTATAACCGGCATCAACCCTTACAAATGGGCCTTGTGGCATTTGGAATTTACTTAGTTTTCCTGAGCACGGGCGAAAGTTATCCAGGGCATCCTCGGCATTCACGCGTACTTCAATGGCGTGCCCATTCAATACTACGTCCGTCTGACCCACAGACAGAGGTTTGCCCTCGGCAATTCGAATCTGCTCTGCAACGATGTCTATCCCGGTGACCACCTCGGTTACCGTGTGCTCAACCTGAACCCGCGTGTTCATCTCGAGGAAGTATGAGTTTCCGTCTGAATCCAGCAGACACTCAATCGTGCCTGCGCTGGTATAACCAGTTGCTTTGACGGCTCCAAGCGCTATCGAAAACAGTCGGCTGCGCTGTTCATCCGTGAGCCCGGGCGCGGGGCATTCTTCAACGAGTTTCTGGTGACGGCGTTGTATCGAGCAGTCACGTTCACCAAGGTGAATGGCATTGCCAAATGAGTCAGCCAGCACCTGCACTTCAATGTGCCTTGGCTGTGCAAGGTACTTCTCAACATAGACCGACGGATCAGAGAAATATCGTTCGCCTTCTCCTCTTGCGCCATCCCAGGCACTTTGTAGCTCGTCTTCATTAAGCGCAACGCGAAATCCCCTGCCGCCGCCACCCGCACTTGCCTTGACTGCAATTGGGTAACCGACCCTTCTGGCTTCCTGCTGCAACTCTGCGAAGTCGCTCAGCGGTGTTGTAGTTCCAGGTACAACGGGCACTCCTGGATTTTGCATCAGTTCTCTGGAAGCAGTCTTGGAACCCATTGCGTTGATGGCGTCTGAAGACGGGCCAATAAAGGTGATTCCGGCTGCTTCACATCTTGCAGCGAATTCGCTGTTCTCAGCGAGGAAGCCGTATCCTGGATGGATAGCGTCAACGCCCAATTGCTCCGCCGCTCTGAGAACAACATCATCGCGAAGGTAGCTAGTCGCCGGTGCATCACCGCCAATGCAGAATGCTTCGTCCGCGTATTGTGGATGAAGTGCATCTCGATCAGCATCGCTGTAAATGGCAACTGATTGGATGTTCAAATCCCGGAGGGTCCTGAAGACTCTTATTGCGATCTCGCCACGGTTTGCTACAAGTACTTTCTTGAATGATCTTGTCTTGATGGTCTCGTTCTGCATCAGCTTCGCGACCTCCAGGCGCGGGATGCCTCATTCAATGCCACTGTCGTCCAGTTATTCTCGTGGTTGGCAACCAGTTCGCGCTCTATCCGGGTGGACATTTCAATGGCCTTCCTGATTGCCTCGATGGTAGCCTGATCTGCATCCGGAACTATTGAAAACACGGGATCGGGATCAGTCATAGCGGAATGTTGCCATGCTTTCTCTTGGGATACTCAACCCTCTTTGTGCCAAATGCGTCTAGTGCTTCAGCAAGAACTACCCTTGTTTGGTGAGGTGCAATGACGTCATCCAGGTATCCGCGTTCAGCCGCTACATAGGGATTCGCAAATCGTTCGCGGTACTCCTCTGTGAGTTCTGCTCTTCGCTTCTCAGGATCACTGGCGTTTGAAATCTCCTCCCGAAAGATAATGTTGACTGCGCCATCAGAGCCCATTACTGCGATCTCGCCAGTCGGCCATGACAGGTTGAGATCAGCTCCCGCATGCTTGCTTGCCATCACATCGTATGCGCCACCGTAGCTCTTTCTTGTGATCACACTTAGTTTTGGCACTGTTGCTTCGCAATACGCATATAGGAGCTTGGCTCCCTGCCTAATGATGCCTCCCCATTCCTGATCGGTTCCTGGCAGAAAGCCAGGAACATCAATGAAGGTGATCACCGGAATGTTGAAGGCATCACACATTCGAACAAACCGTGCCGCCTTCGTAGAGGCATCAATGTCGAGCACACCCGCCAGCACCTTGGGCTGGTTAGCAACGACACCTACGCTCTTGCCGCCAAGTCGTCCCAGACCACAGATGATGTTCTTGGCCCAGCCACCATGTATCTCAAAGAATGAACCCTGGTCAATGACAGTCTCAACAACATCGTACATGTCATAGGGTTTATTTGGATTCTCCGGCACAATCGAATCAAGGGAATTGCAGTCTCGATCGATGGGATCGGCACAAGGCCATACCGGAGGATTCTCAAGATTATTCTGGGGCATGTAACTGAGAAACACGCGAACATCTTCGATAGCAGACGTCTCGTCTGGGCAAACCACATGAGCCACTCCACTCTTTGAAGCATGCGTCTGAGCCCCACCAAGATCTTCAAACGATACTTCCTCGCCCGTAACAGCACGAATAACGTCAGGGCCAGTTACAAACATATGAGACGTCTGGTCTACCATCATCACTACGTCGGTAAGTGCCGGGGAGTAGACCGCACCACCCGCGCAGGGGCCCATGATCACGCTGACCTGGGGTATCACGCCGCTAGCCCTGACGTTTTCAAAAAAGATGTCGCCATAACCAGCAAGGCTCACGACGCCTTCCTGAATGCGGGCGCCACCTGAGTCGTTTAACCCTACGAGCGGGCAGCCACTTTGCAACGCCAGTTTCATCACCTTGAGGATCTTTTCCGCATAGACCTCGCCGAGTGACCCGCCAAAGACTGTGAAGTCCTGCGCAAATACAAAAACCCTGCGACCATTCACCAGGCCATGGCCAGTGATTACACCGTCGCCATAGGGCCGGCTGTTTTCAACGCCAAATCCATGAGAACGATGGCGAGCAAACCGGTCAAGTTCACAAAACGTCCCGTCATCCAACAAGATGTTGATTCTCTCGCGCGCGAGTAATTTACCTTTGCTCTTTTGCCGCTCGATGGCCCGTTCGTTTGAGGGGTTCGCGGCAAGTTCGGATCGCCGATTCAGTTCTTCCATTGGAGTCTTTGTCGCAGTCATCACCGTTGTGATGCTACCGCATCAGTACCTTGTGCTGGCTCCTCGGTAGCTGCATTTGTCTCATCAGCGTTCTGTTCAAGTCCACTCTTTCGCACGTGGTCGGCTATCCAGACCTGCACGCCCCGTTTGAGCGTCACGGGTGTAAGCCCGTAAACGCGATCAAGTGCCCCTTTTATTCCCAAGCCGCTTTCAAGACCGGCATTGAAGCGACGGAGTTTCGCATATCCGCCGTGGTCTACAAGGTACCCGATTGTCGCGTATCCGGCCAGGTACCCCAGCTCAACCTTCTCCTTCGTTACAAAACCAAACTGCGGCTCCATCGACTCCACCATTTCAAGGTATTTGAGGGTCTTGTTGCGCAGTTCACTGCGTAGAACCCTCAGGTCGAGAACGGTGCTTGTGCCTTTGGTTCGCCAATCAACTTCTTCCCAGGTTGCAAGGCCTTCAAGAAATAACGTTGGTGCCTTATCGAAGAGATCCAACGTGGCCAGATGTACCACTTCGTGCACGACGATGCCTATTGCGTCACTACGTGTACCTTTCTGCACCTGTTGCCAGTCTATGACTATGTCACCATCCGGCATCGTCCACCCTGAGGGAGTCACTGTTGATGGTCTACGATCTCGGCCAAGCAATTCCCTTACCTGTCTTGCATTGTCGACGATGTAGATGCTCCCAAGTCGTTTCTTACCCGATGCGTTGTAACGACGCGAAAATATCGGTAAGACGTTTGACGCAGCATCTGCAGCTTCTTTCGCAAACTCTGTGTGATCGCTACTGGTCACGACAGTGAATCCTTCGCTCTCGACAACCGTTGGTGATCTAAAAACTCGCAAACCCTTGTCTGGAAGATCGAACCTGGTGATTTGCCAATCCCTGAACGGTGGTTGCCGGCGCGAAGGTGTTAATGTAGCTGAAAATGGCGTTCTGATTTCGCGAAAGCGTGTCTTCGTCTGATTTACCTTTAGCACCAGTGCTCCCGAAAGGTCAGCCTCTGCTGCGGAACCACCAGGCATCCAATCGGCGTCCTCGATTACAAGGTTTTTTCTGGCATCAGGCAATGAGCGGCTTAGCGCTTTCAGCTGATTGGCATCAGCAGCACTTCTACCTACGGCGACCCGCGATTTTTTGCCATTGCTGCTATTGCCACCTGCAATCCAATTTTTGAGAGTTCTACTGGAGGAATCCTTTCCTACAGCTGCCACCCATCGATCTTTGTATTCTGCAGCGGCGGGAGCCAGAGATCTCTTCAATTCGCTCTCCGAAACACGTGTCCATGCGCCTTTTGTTTCGGATGAGCTGACCGTCTTCCTGGCCGAAATCCGGTAGGCAGACGTGCCGGCAAATACGACGACAAAAACGATGATACCCAGCCAGAGCCTGTGTCCCATAAACGGTGTCTACCCGAATTCACGATTCATGGCACGTGTTCAATCACGTGTAGGCTTGCCGTCATGGCATCGACAGACACCAAAACCGAGCGGGCGTACTGCGACCCTTCAGATCTTCCACCGGACCTCGAGTCGCGCGCGACACCCCCTGGAGAGTTCCCGTTTTTACGGGGGCCGTATCCAGGGATGTATACCGCAAGACCATGGACGATAAGGCAATACGCCGGATTTGCGACGGCTGAGGAGACTAACGAGCGATTTAGATATTTGCTTGCCAAAGGGCAGACTGGTTTGAGCGTCGCCTTTGATCTACCTACCCAGCTCGGCCTTGACAGTGACGACTCAAGAGCAGTCGGAGAAGTAGGAAGAACCGGAGTTGCCATTGATTCTTTGGATGATATGCGGCGCCTGTTCAAAGATATCCCGCTAACAGATGTATCCACGTCAATGACCATCAATGCTCCGGCGTCCATACTTCTGTTGATGTACTACATGGTGGCCGAAGAACAGGTTGTTGGTGCCGGGAGAAGAATCCGCGGAACAGTTCAGAATGACATCCTGAAGGAGTATGTCGCTAGAGGTAACTACATTTTTCCACCCAGGGAATCGATGCGATTGACGACTGACACCTTCGCGTGGTGCGCTGACAACGCACCCGATTTCAACACGATATCCATAAGCGGTTACCACATCAGAGAAGCGGGATCCACGGCAGCGCAGGAGATTGCCTTTACGTTGGCGCATGGCGCGGCATATGTACAAGCAGCTGTCGACGCCGGTCTGGATGTTGACGTGTTTGCTCCTCGTCTTTCGTTCTTCTTCAACGCTCACAATGACTTCTTTATTGAGGTAGCAAAGTTCAGAGCCGCACGGGAGCTTTGGGCACGAATAATGCATGATGATTTTGGAGCCCGATCTCAGAAATCGATGGCTTTGCGTTTTCATGCGCAGACAGGTGGATCGACACTGACGGCGCAACAACCACAAAATAATGTCGTTCGGGTTGCCATTCAGGCATTTGCCGCAGCATGTGGGGGTGCCCAGTCGATTCATACAAATTCTTACGACGAGGCATTGGCGTTGCCTACGGCTGAGTCCGCGAGTATTGCTCTCCGCACCCAACAAGTCCTCCAACATGAGTCTGGCATTACTCGGAGCGCAGACCCACTAGGAGGATCCTGGTACGTTGAAAAGTTGACCGCTGACCTAATTGA
Source organism: uncultured Gaiellales bacterium (assembly GCA_964440595.1). Taxonomy (GTDB): domain Bacteria; phylum Actinomycetota; class Thermoleophilia; order Gaiellales; family SKUG01; genus CAYTTD01. The sequence continues at coordinate 7,431 of CAYTTD010000005.1, read as the reverse complement.
TGGCGCCAACTCATATATGGAAAAGATCAAGGCGCAGGGTGGAGCTGTCGCCGCGGTTGAATCAACATGGACGCGGCGTCAGATTGATGACGCTGCATACGAGTGGCAGCGTCGTCTCGAGAACCATGAACAGATCGTTGTTGGCGTTAATGATTTTCTGGATAGCGGCGATGACTCAGTTGAGATTGAGTTGCAGACAATAGATCCTCGAATTGAGCATGAGCAGGTTGCCCGCTTGACTGAATGGAAGAGTTCTCGGGATCAAACAGCGTTGCAGGACGCTTTGTCCGCAGTTAGAGACTGTGCCTTTTCAGAGAAAAATTTGTTGGAGCCAATGCGCGTTGCGATAGCTGCCGGTGCCACTGTTGGAGAGATTTGCGGGGTGCTTCGAGAAGCATGGGGTGAGTGGAGGTCAACCTCGTAATTCGACCTCGTCATGATTGGAGTGGCCAAGATTCTCCATAAACTGCTGCACCCACGTCATGGAACGATTCGAAGTGTTCAAATTGCCGGTTTTGTGTGGAAAGCCATTCTGCCAGACCACGAATTGCAAAGACGCGATCAGCAAGCATGGCGCCACATCGGTCTGAGTAGCCGTCACCCACGTATATGACCGTCTCGTTCTGCTGACGAATTTCCTCAACGTCGTGGCGCTTACACTGCTCGTTGCAGGTGGTGCAAGTCGGCGTGTCCCTGAAACTGGGTGTTACACCAACGTCATGCAATTCGAAGTCGTTGGCGATGACTGGCAGGACTTCAGTAATCCCTGCGGACTCAAGCATAGGATCGATGAGCGCTCTGAAACCTCCAGAGAGAATCACAGCGCGGTCACCTTGCTCATGAACCAGCCGCACAAAGTCGGAGAATCCCTCGCGAATAGGCACTTCATCAATTGCCAGCTGGACGATGTCTTGACCCGGCACGCGCATTGCCAGTAACTCGGCAGTCAATACTTCACGTAGTGTTGCCTTGCCTCCAAGAAGTTGTCCTTCCAGCCTGTTATATGTTTCAGGTGCAAGCCGCAGGCAAAGATGATCCATGGTGTCTACCGAGGTAACTGTGCCGTCGAAATCGATGATGAATAGACGCATGGGTATGGAGGATGTCAGATCTTGGGGATTCAGTGGCGCACGTCAACAGGTACTAAATGGAAAGTGCTGTGAAAAAAACATATGAATCAGTGGCTCAGCAACAAGCTGCGCAAATCGATTATGGGGCACTGTACCCTGATGCTCAGGATGGGCTTGATCAAGATACGACCGAGCTTGGCACAATCATTTTTTTTCGATCATTGAAGGCTTCCTGGATCAGGCACAAAATGCTGCTGACCGGCTTTATATTGCTGATGCTGACATTGTCGATTGGTCTTGGAACAATCATCACTGTCAGTTGGGGCGGAGTTGTATTTCTGTTACTGGCGGGTGTTTTGATTACGTGGGCTCTTATCATTCATACAAGGGCCCAGGATGACTTCTGGAGTCAGTGGGCTCAGCATCGGGGGCTTGTGCTGGGCGAAGACATCCACGACTTTGACTCCTCTGTTCCACTCTTGCGTGAGGGTGATGAGCGAAAGATGGAACGAGTCTGCACCGGCAGAATTGGGTCAGTGGACGGACGTATCTTTATGTACACGTACACAAAAGTAGTCTACGACGGAGAGGGTCGGAGGTCAGAAACCCACTTCCCTTTCTCTGTGGTGGCGATGAGGTTGCCACAATCTGTGGCAAAGCGATATCCAGGTGTTGATCTGAAAAGGGCGTTGACGGGTTTGGACACAGGCAAGCTTCTAGATGGTTTTTCGCCTGACCGCGGGATCAAACTTGAGAGTATGGATTTCAACACGCGATACCGGCTACGCGTTCTCGACGAGCAGGATGACATTGCTCTCTATGAACTATTTTCAACTCCATTCATTCAGTATCTGGTTGAAGAAGGAGAGATTAATTGGCAACAGCGCGGTGACGAGATGGTTATTTATTGGGAAAACCACACAAGTGATCCCGACCTGCTTGACGTTTATGTGCAAAGAGCGGTGACGGTCCACAAACGATACCTTGAGGAGTACCAGTAATTCCGTTCGCGCCGATTGATGCATACCAAAAAGAAAAACCGGGTATGTGAGCTTCATGACCGCTGTTTACATTCTGATAGCCATCGTAGTTGTTGTAGTTTTGTGGGGAGTGCTGACATACAACAGCCTGGTTGGCAAGCGCAATCACGTGGACGAGGGGTGGAGCGGTATCGACGTTCAACTTCAACGTCGCCACGAGTTGATTCCAAATCTCGTAGAGACAGTCAAAGGATATGCGTCTCACGAGTCCTCCGTGCTGGAGAATGTGATCAAAGCACGGAACGCTGCTACGTCGGCGGGCAGCGTAGCAGAAAAAGTTGAGGCAGAGAACATGTTGTCAGGGATGCTCAGGCAGGTGTTTGCGCTTGGTGAGGCATACCCCGATCTGAAGGCTAACGAAAATTTTCGTGAGCTTCAGATTCAGTTGGCAGATACGGAGGATAAGATTCAGGCAGCCAGGCGTATCTACAATGGCAATGTCAGGGATTACAACACAAAGATCCAAAGCATTCCGTCAAATATCATTGCCGGGATTGGCAACTTCTCTGCACGTGAGTTTTTCGAAATCGAAGATCCCGCCGCTCGGGAAGCAGTAAAGGTCAGCTTTAGTTGAAGGCGCCAAGTGAAGCTGACCCTTTGATGACCCAGGCCGCTCGTCTGGACAGAATAGATCAATGGGGAATAGCAAACGAGGGCTCCAACCATCTTGCGGAAAAGCTTGGTTCTTACCTGGATAAATCTTTCGGCGTGTCCACTAAACCACGGACACGTAACAACCTCCCCAAAGTACCGGAATCCCGCCTTGACGGCAGTAAATCCGAGCAGTTGGCCAGGCTCACAAAAATTACTTCGGACCCGGGTGTCAGGTTGGGGTTCTCTCTAGGCAAAAGTTATCCGGATCTAATCGCAGCGCGAAGCAGCGAACTGGCAACGGCATTTGATGCCGTTGCGCGTCCAGCAAACGAAGATGAGACCCTTCAGATTCTTGAGTGGTGTGCATCAAACGATGTCAATGTGGTGCCTGTTGGCGGAGGAACAACCGTCGTTGGTGGCATCGAACCGGTTCGTTCAAGAGGCAATGACAAGCCAGTTATTGCCGTGGATACTTCGTTAATGAACCAAATGATAGATGTAGACATGCAATCCGGCTTAGCAACAATGGGAGCTGGCATTCGAGGTCCCCGGATCGAAAGAATGTTGGAAATGCATGGCCTGACTCTCGGGCATACACCGCAGTCGTTTGAATACTCAACGCTGGGTGGATGGATCGCAACACGTTCGGCCGGCCAATTGTCATTGGCATTTGGAAAGATTGAGCGAATGACGGCCGGACTTACCTTGGTAACTCCTGAGGGTAAGTTAGAAGCACGAGCGTTACCGGCTCATGGTGCCGGCAGTGATCCGCTAGAGATGATCATGGGAAGCGAAGGGACGTTTGGCATCATCACCTCAGCGACCATGCGTGTCCGAACACGACCCGACAAGGTGCGGTTCTCGAGTTGGATCTTTCCATCGTTTTCCATGGCAATCGACGCGGTCAGACAGATGATCCAGTCGGGTATCAGGCCTGGAATGGTACGCGTAAGTGATAAGCAGGAGACAGCATTTTCAATATCTTCATCTGTTCCTGACCTGTTGAAAACGAGTCTCCCAAGAAAGGCTTTGTCTTTACTCGGCGTCGAGCAGGGAACGATGGTCATTGTGATTACGCCCGGATCATCATCACAGGCATTGGCAGTCGATAATCAGGTTTATCATTTTCTGCGTAGTCGCAAGGGGATCCATGTTGGTCCCGTATTGGCCCGCCACTGGTACCGCTCAAGGTTTTTGCAACCGTATGCCCGAGATATCTTGATAGACCGCGGCTACCTTGTTGACACGCTTGAGACCAGCATTTCCTGGAAGGGCGTCACCGGAATGCACGCGTCTGTTAGAGGAGCCTTGGAAGATGCTCTTGGGCCAAGATCATTGGTGGGGTGTCATTTGTCGCACCTGTATCCAGATGGTGCGTCGTTGTACTTTACGTTTGTCAGGCCTATCGACAACGACGAAGACTGTATGGAGATCTGGAGATCCGCAAAGCGTGCCGCCAATGCTGCAATACTTTCTGCCGGTGGAGCTGCAAGTCACCAGCATGGAATCGGAACGATGCACGCCGCATTGCATGATTCTCTTACTTCACGGTTACAATCCGATGCGATTCGAGCGATTCGTCACACGTTTGATCCGTCAGGTGTTTGCGCTCCTGGACGTTGGCCGAGCAGCAATACGGAAAAAAGCCACGAGATTAATTTTCGCGCCATAAATGCTTCCTGATGCTCAGATTTGCCACTGACGAAATCTTGTGAAAAGCTCTCGTATGGCCAAAAAACAAAGTGGTAGCTATCAGCTGCTAAAAATTTCAGAAAACATTCACAGACTCTGGTTTGATCCCCGGCAGAACTGGTTGAGAGGTGAAGATCCAACGTTGGGTCAGTGGGCCAATTCGTGCGTCAGTCAAGGTGTCGCCACACTGCATGAGAACGTCGAGAGCGCTCTCGAAGAAGCTGGGTGGCCTTTCTCACACGATCTAGCTTTTTCGATTGATGAATCTGGCACTGTAGAGATTACAGGCACGCTTGCACCTGGAGAGTCGATCTATGGTGCCTATGATGCAGACGCCAAAATGCTAAACAGGCGCGGTGATCACGTTCACCTTATTACGGAGATTCACCCCAGGGGCAGGCATCTGATGCTTGACGCTCCGTGCTCGATCTGTGCTGAATCGCATGACGGTGAGCTATCCAAGGAGTCGGCATCCGGCCTTAGTGCAGTTGAAGGATCATCTAACTATGGAGAGCTGGCACTGCCATCCATCATTTCTTCCCAGGGCTTTGCTCTGCATTACGGTGATCTGGTACACGGAGCGATAATTGACCTGGGGGATTCGCACAGTGATAGGTGGAGCATCAGCGCGCCGTCAGGGCACGCATGCCTGTATCTGATCCATCCTGACACCCCGCTGATGTCAAACGCTGTGTCGCTGTTGTACCGCTTGTTGGGCCGACCAGCGATGCCGCCAGTGTGGTCGCTCGGTTACCTGCAATCCAGATTTGGCTATGAGAGCTTTGACCACGCAATCTCAATGCTGGAAGAGGCCAAGAAGCGTGATGTGCCAATCCACGCGACGGTCTTTGATGTTCAATGGCTCGAACAGATGGTAAATCTGAGATGGAATCCTGACAGCTTTCCCAGCCCAGATGACAACGTTGCCAAGATCAAGCAGCTTGGCAGCCGCGTTATTGTCATTACCGAACCAGGCACTCGAATTGACTCCGATAACTATGGCGATCTGAAGCGAAGTGGCGCGCTTATTGCTGACCGCGAGGGTAACCCGATTGATTCTGGGCAATGGTATTCGGCTAGAAACATCGATGGTTTCAATGGTGGCCCCTGCGTTGAAGGTGGTTTGGTTGATTTTTATCGCGAAGATGCGATTGATAAGTGGTACGAGAGACATCACGAGTTACGTGCAGGGGGTGTTGACGCGTGGTGGCTGGATCTAAACGAACCGGAAGACGTTCTTGCCGCATCAATGCGTGCTGACTCAAATTGGCCGGAGCTGCCAGGAGATGCATTGCGAAATACCTACGCGCTTTCACAGCAGCGGGGGTTCTTCAAACGAGAGATTGCAAATTTTGACGACAGGGTTTTCATGCTTACCCGCAGTGGTGCTTCTGGCCTGCAGAGATACGGTGCAGCACCATGGTCCGGCGATGTTGGTTCGACCTGGACTGACCTGAAGAATCAACCAAGACTTGCGTTGACGGCAGGCTTGTGCGGAGTTCCCCTTTGGGGAAGCGATTGCGGTGGTTTTTTTGGTGACCCGGGACCCGAGCTCTTTGTTCGTTGGATGCAGGCTGGGGCTTTTATGCCAGTCTTTCGTGCTCATGGATATATGGCTGATCGTGAGCCTTGGTCGCAGGGAGAAGACGCCTTTGCTGCGATTAGAGACTCACTTTTACTCAGGGCAATGATGTTGCCTTCGATCGCTACGTGGATGCATCGGGCGTGTACCGAGGGTATTCCGCTGATGCGGCCAATGTGGTGGGGGAACGAGGATCGAAAGGAAGAATGGACCAATTGCGAGGATCAATGGTACTTCGGATCGTTGATCGTGGCCCCTGTGTTGGAAGAGGGCGTGGACTCTCGCAAGGTCAGGCTGCCCCGTGGTGAATGGGTGTCACTTTGGGATTCAGCGCAAGAACATGAGGGGGGTTCGGAGATCCGCGTCGATGTTGATCTAAACTCCGTTCCGGTCTTCGTTCCTAAGAACACGCTACTGGTTGTTGACCCGAAGCCTACGGGTAACAGGGCATTCAACTGGCCTCCTCCAGACCTGGATGTGTGGTCATGGTCTGACAAAGCGAGCTCGTCGCTCTACATCGATGACGGGTTAACCCGTGAATACGAGCAGGGGAGCTATGCGTTGATTGACCTCTCACGTGCTGAGGGAAGATTCGAATCTCGACGGGTTCGCGGTAGTTTTCCCATACCTTCTCTCAGGTTGGTGGAGATCGATGGCCAAACACCAATTTACGGCCATAAACCTGACCTTATGAGGTCAGTAACCTGACACTTTGTTAGGGCTGCGACCTAAGCGGGTAGCAGCGAGGTGTCACAAAAGTGACGCAAAATGCACAGCATTCTGCAACATCGTTCCGTGATTGACTGTATAGTCAACCATCATCGCGAAATGGTGTTTCGTGAATGACTCTGTGACACTGGGAAATTCGATACCGAGAGGTTCGACCCATAATCGAAGGAGAAAAAATGAGGGTTGGTGAAATGGGGATCACTCAGGTTTCGGCTATGAGGGCCGCAAAAGCTGCTGGTACGAGCAGTTATACGCGGCAGCGAACTGAAGCGGGAGAAGCGAAAACACTTCGTGTTGGCCAGCTAAACGCCCACAATCTGTTCGATACTGTTGACGATCAAACATCCTTTCCGGATGGTTCCACCGTAAAAGATGAAGTGCTTACAAAAGTTGAGTATGAGATTCGTCTGAAGAAGGTTTCTCTAGCGATTATCAACGCCATGGGGGCGCCAGACATCATTGGATTGAGTGAGATCGAAAATGAAAAGGTGCTGGCTGACCTTTCAAAGCTTCCTGAGATGAAAAAGCTTGGCTATGAGGGTGTTGTCGGATCGCTGAATGACAAGCGTGGCATTCGTGTTGGCTTCCTCTTTCGAAAAGACAGGGTTGAAGTAGCATCCAAGCAGGAATTCAATCTCGATAAGGAGCTTCCAGATTACGGTGGCGGTCAGGTTGATCCTGCAAAGCTCTATGCTCGGGCACCTCTCGCTGTGACTTTCAAGCT
>CAYTTD010000004.1:0-16864 GCA_964440595.1 uncultured Gaiellales bacterium | reverse complement strand
GATCAGGGATAACAAACCAATTAGCGGTACTCCCACAAGATTTGTGCCGAGAGCGCTGATGACAGCAACCGTTGAAGATCTGGTTGCGAGGCCAATGGTGAATGACAGTAGCGCCGCGACGGAACAAAGCACGCCACCTGACCTGAAAGCATCGACGAGATCCTTCCAGACTACGGCATCGTTACCCATTGAAGGCAATACCTGGGAAAGCACAGCGCCGACAATCATGCCGGGAATTACCATCAAAGAGGCAACGATGAAGATGGCGGGCACACGAGTCAGAATCAACCTCCAGTGAGGCTGACCGCTAAGAAGCTGGAATCGGTAAGTGCCGTGGGAGAAGTCCCATGCGCCAGCCTGCGCAGCCAGAATGGTAATCATCAGGTAAAGCACACCCATTGCACCGCTCGTTGACATAGTCAGAAACGGTGCGCCACCAGCCGCGGCTGCATCAAGATCGGAACGCGATTGCAGGATGATTAGTGAAGTCATCATGAAAAGCGGGGGCAGCAAGCAGACAACGACACCCGTAATAAACAGCACACGCCGTCTATAGAGCTTCATGATCTCGCTACGTATCATCGAGGCAACCATCATTTTTTTACCTCACCGGACCTTACCGCTGCCACCGATGTCATGCCGCCTGCAGCGTGCGCTGCAGACGTCAGTTCAAGGTAACGCTTCTCAAGACTCTGACGTTGTTCTGTAAGACCAACAATGGCAATTCCTGAATCAAGCAAGGCTCGGCCCACGGTGGCGCGGATTTCCCGCGACGGCCTGCACTCCACAAACAGCCAACCGCCACGATCCTCGATATTGATGATCCCGGCTTTTTCTGCAATGGCCGCCAGCGCCGACTTGGCCCCGGCAAGGTCATCAGCGTCTAGCGCCAACCCGTTTTCTCCCTGCGCCATCAATTCTTCCATTCTGCCTTCAAGCAGTGTTCGGCCGTGGCTGATAATCGTGATCGTGTCGCAAGTCTTCTCAATCTCGGCAAGAAGGTGGCTTGAAAGTAGAACGGTTCTCCCCTCCTCCGATACAAACGATCGAATCAGATCTCTGAACTCCGCAATGCCAGCTGGATCCAACCCATTCACTGGTTCATCAAGCACAAGAAGTTCCGGATCATTCAACAGAGCACGAGCCAGACCGAGCCGTTGACGCATGCCCAAGGAGTAACCCTTGACCTTATCCGTTTCGCGTCCGCTCAGACCAACACGATCGATTACCTGATCAATGCGGCCCTTTGCAGCCTTATCGAGCATCGATGCCGCAACCTCGAGATTGTGCCTACCTGTAAGGTATGGCCAGAAGCGTGGTTCCTCAACCATTGCCCCAACTCGAGATAGAACCTCTCTCGCATTACCAGGCATCTTGCTGCCCCTGACCACCATCTCACCGCTGCTAGCTCTAGCCAGCCCCAATACGATCCTGATCAAAGTTGTCTTGCCGGCGCCGTTAGGACCAAGAAAACCGTGACAGGTGCCACGGGGTACACGAAGATGGATGTCGTCCAGCGCAAGGTGAGTGCCGAATTTTTTTGTCACGCCGCTCGCGTTTATCAGCAGTTCATCACTCATTTTTTTCTTGCAGACCACCGTACCGTAAACGATGAATTACCGCCGTTGACAGAGGCTGTAATCCGTATCCTGTCGCCAACCTTTAGCGCCTTCTTGATGTTCGCGGAGTAGGTTCTCTTTTCCTGCTTTCTATCTACGCTCCAAGCGAGATCATCAGGGCGACTTGTGTGCAATAGCCTGCGACCGTTCGATACTTTGAATACAACATTGGCATCTGGTGCATCAGTTGAATACATGTACTTGATTCGAAGCTTTTGTCCTTGGATGGACGCCTTCAGAATCCTGAGTCGATGCTGGCCTACGACGTTAAACCACGACCACCGCGTGGCAAAAGTCCGCCCATCAGAATCCCTTTTTGCCACGACGTACCAGAAATAGGTCCCGGCAGGTACCTCTTTCAATTCAGACGCTGGAATTGAAGTTCCACCAGTGGAAAGCTTCAGAGAGTACTTCTCCGAATTCACGGCAACCGGCCTTATACGTACGTATTTGGTCGTGTACCCGGTTGGGAGACTCCATGATAGTGCACCGTCGGGGCTAACACGCCGGAATGACTTTCCTGCCAGCGGTTGCACGAGACTGGCGCCAGCCAGAAGCACTGATTCATCGCCATCGCTGATGTCTGGGGCTGGCCCTTGCACCTGGCCATCACCAATCCCGACGCCGATGCTACCGAGCCATCTTCGCACTCCCGCAAGACGGGTATAAACGCCGTGGAATTCGTCTCCACAACTCATACCTCTTCCACCATGGCTCGTAACGCCCAAAAGCCGCCACTCTGATCCAGCCTTTGCGACAAGCGGTCCGCCGCTATCACCGTAACAGGCGTTCGCTGCGTTTGTTTCCGCACCGGGCAACGAGTCTGGAGTGCCTCCGCATACCTTCGTTCCTGAGAAGAAGTCACCAGCGCCAGACGCTGCATATGACAGCTCACAGGCATCATCAGATGCAATCGGGAATTGAACCTCCTGCAAATCGCTTGGTTCAGCCTGAGCCTGATTGTCTTCATTAATCCGATCAGGTGAAATCGTCAGCCCCCACCCAGCAATGTACGGCCCGTTATCGGGTGTTGCCGGTACGCCTCTGCCATCACCCCATATTGCATCCTCACCTGCACCAACAACCTTGGTTGGCTCTACTGCCGCATCCTCTGCCAGAAAGATCGCCGCAACATCATTGTTCATCAGCAGCTGATCGTAGGAGGGATGAACTGCAATACGCTCGACCCTACGTGAAGCCGCCACCAGCTTTTCCTGCGCACCAGGTGACCTGTCATCAAACTCTGGATACGAAGTAAGACCAACGGCAACGGCGACGTCCGTATTTCGAATCGGCGCACCATCGCCGTCAATAACACAGTGTGCCGCCGTCAAAACGATTCGTGGTGCAACAACCATTCCACCACAGAAGTGAGGACCCACAACCAAACGTCCGCCACTGCGGGTCGCCGCCTCACGAAGACTAGCCATGGAGCGCCAGCGATCACCTCTGGCCTGCTCGGAAACGCTTACGCCATTGATAATTCTGGGCTGTCGAACATCAAGGGCCTGCTCTTCCGGCACTCCGGAAACGCCACCTAGCAACGCAGCGATCACGATTGCAGCGACGCTGCCTACGATTGCAATTATTTGCCAGGTACGGCGTCGCATTCAGTCGTTGGATCCCCTCTTTAAGGAGTCAATTACCCTTGGGAGGAAGAAAGAAAACTGAGATGGCGACCACGCTCTCACCCTGGGTAGTAGCCAAGCATGATCATTTGAGCACCGCCGATGACCAGGAAGAACAGTCCAAAGAAGGTAATGCCATATGCAACCTTTCTGCTGTCAAAGACGGTTGCAATACCGAACATGAACAGTGCAAGGGCAAGAATTACATTGACCGCGTCAAAGTCATCGCCCCACTTGTCGAGCTTCTCACCCTCCTTCTTCTCCCGCTTGGACTGGTCGTACTTCTTGTCGCCTTCTTCGTACTCAGGGATTTCATACGGCGTAGGATTCTCCTTCAGCCACTTGCTATTCATTACTTCCTCAGACAATTCGTCCTTGTCTTCCTTTGGATTCAGGAAGGGGCTGTCAACCTCATCTGGAGCCTTCTGATACCACTCGACGGCGTCATAGAGATTGTCATCCATCAACGATTCCTGAATGTACGATGCCATCAGCTTGTCACCACTGCGATCAGCCTTAGCGAACTCGACCCAGAGGTTGAGATCGTGATTCTCCCTCTGAACGCCTTCGTCATACCATCCACTTGATTCGCTGATGCTGGCGGCTGACTTTGCGAATTCCTTCTGCGCGTCGCCGCTCAGCAGGTTTGACTGGTACGAAGTCCATGCGATTGCGACCGCCGCAATACCGAGCATGAAGGCAATAACTACCTGAAATCTGTCCTTCCACTGCTTCTCTTCCGCATACTTTCTTTCAGCGCTGTCTGCCATCTATGCCTTCTCTTTCGAAATTGTCTGTACCTATTCTCGAGGCCTTTTACCGACATACCTGCCACTCGAAACCATTTTTTGGGAAGGAAGTTTTCTTATTGGGGCGAAGGGAATCACCAGGGCATCACCGAAGTGGTAGTCGGTGGAAGGTTGAGTTTGAAAGGGGGGAGATTTCTTTGGGCATTGTCTTTCCTCCGTTTCTTCAAGATGCAACGTCACGCGCTGCAACCCTTTTCAACTCCATACTCTTTCGCTCAAGACCAGCCGGCGCCCCTCTTCCAAAATCAGGTGATTCATGGTCGATTGCTGCAATAGGCGACTTTGGTGCCGGCACTAAAGCTCAACTTGGCGTCGCAAGAGATGTGCTGGCGGGCCAGCAGGAGCTGGTTCTTGCACTCGGCGACATGGTCTACGAGAAGGGGCTTGAAGCAGAGTACAGAAAGAACTTCGACCCGCCAGAGAGGTTTGGCAACATAATGAAGAGATTTGCCGTCTGGCCAACCGTCGGGAATCACGACGTTGCTGGAGGTGGCGTTGAGCCGTACCTGAAGAGATTTCCCAACGCCAAGATGAGGCGCTACTACTCGTTTGACCACAAAAATGTTCGTTTTTTTTCGTTGGACAGCACTGAAGGTGTCAAACCAGGCACACCACAATGGCAGTGGCTGAAAACAGCATTGTCACAGGCATGGAACGGATGGAAGATCGTGTTCATGCACCACCCGCTGCGTAGCAACATTGCCAAACGAGATCGCCCCGCCCACGAGAAGGAGTTGGCGGCACTGCTTGCGCTGCATGGCGTGTCGTTGATAGTCGTTGGTCACGACCATTTCTACGATCGGTCCAAACCACTGAATGATTTTGGCACCGTTCAGATCACAACAGGAAATGGGGGGCGAATGTTATATCCAATCGTCTCAAAGCAATCTGAGTGGAGCGCAAGGCGCGAGGTTGTACATGGACACGTCAATATCGAGGTGCGCGAAGATGCACTTGTCGTTCGCCATGTAAAACGGGGCGGTGTCGTAACTGACACGGCAATAATCAAATCAAGCAGGTGAGACCTCAATACCAATGCTGCCGCCCATGTATGCGCGCAGCTCCTTGGCACTTACCTTGACGGCGCCTGCCTTGGAAAGCGGGTCATTGATTATGAATGAGTCCTTTTCAGTGTCGTACCCGCTCACAACGATCCAGTGCGCTCCATCAAAAGGCACCATCTTGTCGCTCCCAAATCTTTTTCCGTACGCACCTGGCGCGCCGGGGTTACCATTCAGGATCACCGGCTTACCGGACTCAACCGCGCTTCTAACTTCGCTGACGCTGGAGAGCGTCTGTGTTGATGCGCCTGAGGCGCCCAGCGCACGCTCGAGGTCGAGGTTTGTTGTGGCTGAGCTTCGTTCGCCGACGCCGGTGAGCGCGCGAGCTGCGTCAATGACCTTTTGACCACTACCGCGCTCACCTCGAACTTTGATCCCCAACAAGTGAAGCGCCATGGCTACACTGGCTGGTCCACAGTCGCGATTACCACTTGATGCAGATTTGTTGAATTTGGATGACACCTGAGTGAGGTGCACAGATCTGGGGTCACGTACTCCCGCCCAGATCTCGCTGCCGCTCCTGGTACCACCAGCCTTTTCACTCGAATCCGTCTGATGTGTATCTGAACCGTCCGGAACCGGCAGAGCCGCGGCAGGCACAGTGGCTGGAGTCGCATTGGCTCCGTAGGCAGCAAGTGCCGCAGATGGAGAAACTTGTCCGAAGATCTGGGGCGCAATCGCCACCTGAGGGTACAGAGCCGAAACAGAAGGCGTTGGCATCCACGCAGTCTGATTCATGAATGATGGCACGGACGCCATGGCCAGAAGGTTTGGGTCCATGCCCATGGCCATCGCCGCATATAAGGCTCCGGGATTAACTCCGGCGGTTGATTGAACAGAGGGCTGAAATATTGGTGAAATGGTCATGCATCAGACTATCGGCCCGAATTGCATGAAAGGGTGCGGCCTCGCAAGGCCAGCATTTTTCAAGAGTACAGGCCAGCGGGTGGCCTGCTTCGATTGTAGATGTTTTTTTGCGGACGTCAGCCCGTTTATCAACGGAACACGGCAATACCAAGATTTCCATGCGAACTGTTGTAGGAGTGAAGCTCCTCAGGTGTCACATAGATCGGACCAATCTGCGACAACGGATCATTGACGATGTACTTGCCGGTTGCCTGATCGTAGCCCGATACCGTTACCCAGTGACCACCATCAAAGGGGTACACCTGATCCGACGGATACCGCGAGTTCCAGGCTTTCGACGGGTTACCAGACATGATTACAGGTATTCCCTGACGGACCCAGTCGAGCATCTCAGTGAAGTTTCTTGTCTCAGACCAACGACCACCAGATGCCTCAATAACGCGCTCAAGCTCAGAGTCGGTAGTGCCCGTAGATGTATCGTTTTTGCCAGTAGCAATAATCCGCGCCTGGTCAAGCACGGACTCGCTTCGCTGCCCATTGAACCCAGGGATGTCGAGCCCAATCATCCTTAGAGCCATAGTCACGGATGCCGGACCACAATTGGGGCGCATGTCGGGACCGTCTGGCAGATAAGCACCTTTGAACTGTGCGATGTGCTTGTACCAGTAGTCAAACTTCGTACGCGGGGCAATTTGCGATGCTGGTATCGCGACTGCACTGTCTGATGTCTGCGTCGTCGGCGCCATGGCAGGCACCGCTGCTGCCACAGTCTGTGTCTGGGTGGCAGCCTGAGCCTGAGCCTGGGCAGCAGCTTGCGCCTGAGCCTGTGCTGCCGCTTGCGCCTGAGCCTGCGCGGCAGCCTGAGCCTGGCTGGCCTGAACCTGAGTTCCAGTTGATCCCGCAATCGTGCCAGGCGCAGCAGTGTATGTGCCCGTAGTCTGTTGCTGATAGGCCTGAATCGTTGCTACGAGCGCCTTGAGATCTTCAATGGTTATTCGCCTGACACGGGTCGGTAATGCCGCAGATCCCTGTGATGATGATCCAGCAAGTGATGACAATGAAAGCGTCACGCAGGCACTTCCTTCGCTACGGGCCATGGTATGGCCGGTTTGCACCTGTCGACCCAAAGAGGCCAAACAGTTGATGCCTTGTCATCGTGGATGGCCGCAACTGCCGTTTCAAAAGAGGCCATGCATTGGCCGCGCCCCAAAAAAGTTCCTGCAAATAAAAGCTTGCCGACGGATTTCAAAAGAGGCCACCGGCGAAACCGGCTACCCTGATGCGTGTCCAACAGAAAAATTGGCGTAGAATCTGGCACCTGCCTGATAGTTATGTGCTTTTTGCACTCAGGCAGAGATCCCCGTAAGCAAAACTTTCAGGAGCAGGAATCCTTCATGTCACCAGTAGCCGAAGCACGTGTAGCAAAGTCAACACAGGATTGGGGAGGTCTGGTGGAGCCTCACGGCGGCAGCCTCGTTGACCTTTGGGTCACCGGATCAGAGGCAGATGCCCTGCGCTCTGAGGCGAAGGATCTGCCTCTTGTAACACTTACCGATACGCAGACCAGCGACCTCGAGATGCTCGCTGTAGGTGCGATGTCACCATTGGCTGGCTTTCTTGGCGAGAACGATTACCGATCGGTTGTCAGCAACTGCCGCCTCGCCGATGGCACAGTCTGGTCAATGCCAATTACGCTTAGGGTCAATGAGGCTCCGGCGTCGGTTGGTGAAAGGGTAGCTCTTGCTGCAGAGGACGGCACCCTGGTGGCTGTGATGGATGTCACAGACATATACGAAGGCGACAAGACAACGGAAGCACGCAACGTCTACGGAACAGACGAAACGGAGCACCCCGGCGTAGCAATACTCATGTCTCAGGGCGATACAATCATTGGCGGCCCACTCAAAGTATTTGCCTCCCGCGAAAATGTTCACGGAGAATGGCTGCTGACTCCAGCAGAATCACGTGCGTACTTCCAGGAGAAGGGGTGGAACAACGTCGTAGGATTCCAGACCCGCAACCCGATCCACCGAGCGCACGAGTACCTGATCAAATGTGCACTTGAGATGGTTGACGGCGCATTCATTCATCCACTTGTCGGCCGAACCAAGGACGGCGACATTCCGGCTGAGGTGCGCATGGAGTGCTACCAGGTACTTCTCAGCAACTACTTCCCTTCAGATCGAACCAGACTGGGCGTTTTCCCAGCAGCGATGCGCTATGCAGGCCCACGCGAAGCAATATTCCACGCGATGTGCCGAAAGAATTATGGGTGTAGCCACTTCATTGTTGGGCGAGACCACGCCGGAGTTGGCAGCTACTATGGCACCTACGATGCACAGGCCATCTTCGAGCAATTTTCAGCCGATGAGGTCGGTATGACAATTCTCAAGTTTGAGCACAGCTTCTGGTGCAAGGCGTGCGGAGGTATGGCTTCAACCAAGACCTGCCCACACGCTGCTGAAGACCGAGTATTTCTTTCAGGTACCAAAGTGCGTGAAATGCTTGGAAATGGTGAGATCCCTCCTGTGGAATTCACACGGCCAGAAATTGCAGAGGTCCTCATTGCGGCCTACAGTAATTCCTGAAAACAGGTTTTTTTCCTGACAATAGCGGGAAGGCATAACCCGTATGCGTCTTGATCCAACACATTTGAGTGCAGAGCTCCTCAGGGTTTTGGGAGGCGGTGCTGTTGATGCCGCAAAGGGTGATCAGGCAAGGCGCGCGGCGGAAACTGTTCGCGGTGAGGCTGAATTTGAGCCGCTTGACCGTCTGCTCCTCAAAAGGCTTCGTGCCCTTCAAGTGATTGACAGTGCGGGATCAGTCGGCTCATTTGCAGACGCTCACGCATTGGCTAATCGTACCGCTGAGTTGATGAAGTCGAACACTGACATCGCTGGCTCGTTGCATGCCGATCTTGCGCGAGACCGTCTACGTGACCTGTTATCAGATCAGTAGACCACAGTCACAAGGCTTGTAGACTTCCCACCGATGAACGCACGCCGAAAC
The DNA here is from genome assembly GCA_964440595.1 of uncultured Gaiellales bacterium. Classification (GTDB taxonomy): domain Bacteria; phylum Actinomycetota; class Thermoleophilia; order Gaiellales; family SKUG01; genus CAYTTD01. The sequence goes on along the minus strand of CAYTTD010000004.1, from coordinate 7,871 downwards.
ATCTTTTCAATTGTGCTTGCTCTTGCCGGCATTACGTGCGCTTCAATGGTTTTTGTCATCCAAAAAATTGAGGGTCGTGGACCCGTCATAAAGCATGTCAAGACGACGAGGTACTTTTCACCTGACGACGACGATGCGAAGGACGTGATGTTCGTCACGTTCAGACTGAGAGAAGAAGATCACCCCAGATTGATGGTGATCGATGACGACGGAGGCGTAGTTGCGCGTGCGCGTAGAACCAAAAAGCGTGACGACAGCAGGCGGGCGTCTTTTGTATGGAATGGTAAAGCTAGCGACGGCCGTAGAGTCAAGGAAGGAGCCTACGGACTCAAGGTTAGACTGCCCAAGGCCAATCGCACGATTACGCTGCCAAGTAACGTCATAGTTGACGTAACTCCCCCCTCACTGAAGCTTGAACAGATTGACTACTCCCGCCTAAACACCATGTCGATCGTTCGTATCACCATTAGCGTTGAACGATCAACGGAGCAACACGTAGAGCTTGCGGGGAAGAGACTCACCCAGGTACGAAGCGTAAAGTTAGGAGTATCCGACAAGGGAAGGCTCGTAAGCAGACGAATATCCGTACAGGTACCTCAATTTGCGGTTAGCGATGGCAAGATCGGCAAGACACTGAGAGTGATAGCCGAAGACAGGGCTGGCAACATTGCAATGAAAGCAGTGAGCCCCAATGAGTGACCCTTACACGATTTCAACTTCACTGGCGCTTGCGACCTCGGCGATCGCCCTTTATTCGGTTATTCACGCCCCCAAATCTTCGATCGTGAATCTCGCGGCGTTTTCTTCCCTCGTGCTTTGGCTCATACCGATGACAGTCATTGCTCCATTGTCACCAGGCATTGCTGGTGCGCTGGTTACCGTCCTGACCGGCTCGGCTCTAGCTTTGACGAGACTGCTCCGCAGATTCATCAGCGGTAGAGAGTCGCTGTTGGTTGCCGCAGCGGCAGTTGCCATTCCGTTCAGAATCCCAGTGCCTTTGGGAGACGCAACAGCGCGCCTACTACTCCCCCTCTATGTGGTGACGATTATTCTGATTGCGCACCTTGCCGTTAACCAAAACCCGGGCATTCGTCAAAGTAATGAACGTTCGTTGAGGTTCACCGATGCTGCAATCCTGGGCTTTTACGGGTGGTCAGCACTATCTTTGATGTGGGCACATGACCCAGTTGCAGGGCAGAAGACCCTGCTTCTTCTAATTACGCCATTTGCCATTCTCTACGCAGTAATACGCAGGTACCTTGCATGCGGAGAATCCTTGCGTACCGCAGCTTATTGGTTTGCCTGCGCGATCGCTATTTCATGTACCGCCGGATTGATCCAGATCACTACGAACGATGTGTGGTGGAACCAGAAGGTCATCGTCGCCAACGAATTCGGCCCTGTCTTTCGCACCAACTCGCTATTCTGGGATCCCAACATTTACGGCCGATACCTGGTGCTCGGAATGTTGATCATCATTGCAGCGCTTGCAGCCTCGCGGTTTTCAAAACAGGCCCAAGCCCCCTCCTTTCCAACCAAATTCGCCGGGGTGAGCCTCGGAATATTGATTTCCTGCCTGTGGTTCACCTGGTCACAAAGCAGCTGGATTGCACTTGGCGCAGGACTCTTCTGGCTGGCCATCGTAACAGCAGACAGAAGAGCAAGAATCGTTCTTCTTGCATTTGTCGTGATCGCTGCTGCAATGCTTCCGGCTGGCATTTCAGCACTACGTGGAGATGACACCAGAGACAGACGTCAACTAGTACGCACTGGATTGACCATCGCTTCGAAGCAACCTCTGAGAGGCGTAGGAATTGGTGGATTTGAAAAGGGAGTCATTGCCGCAGCTAAAAAAAAGGGAGAGCATCTACCTAAGCTGCGAGCGTCTCACACTACTCCGGCAACGATTGCGGCCGAGCTCGGATTAGTTGGCTTGTTGCTTTACACACTGATCTTCGCGGCGTTCCTGTTGAGGTCACTTACCTTCAGAGTTGAGCAGGCCTCCACCGCTCAGCTGACGCTTTTCTTCGCCGGCGGCGCCTCATTCATTGCAATCTCAGCACAGAGCATGCTCTATGCCTCATGGATTGAGGACCCGGCTACATGGTTTGCGTTGGCGCTTGCCATGGCTTCGGCGAGCAATCCGGTAACAGACCAAAAGACCTGATCTCCAGGACCAAAAATCTGATCGCTACTGCTCGGGAATCTGTGGGGTGTTGCCGCCATCTACTGGCTGCCCCTTACCCATAACAGATGAACCAAGCGTGCCGAGTACGCCACCAACGAATGCACCTGCCATTGCACCTCTCGCATTCTTCGTGATGAGGAAGTTGAGGCCGCCGAGCGCAGCCGCGCCAATGCCAGCTGAGATGCCAACCTTGTCAATCGAAGGCATTGTGGCTGACATACCGAATCCAGCACCGGCACCCAGAGCCGCTCCAGCAAGGGCACTACCAGCCAGTATGAGCTTGCCCTTTCCTGTGCCGCCTCCGACAAAGCCCTTGGCCACTTTCATGCCAATCATCAAGCCACTAACTCCGCCAGCACCTGCAGCCGCTAGTGTCGTTGCCTTGTCTGCATCACCGGTCTTATGTGCTGCCTGGGCGTCGTAGACGAACTGCTGAACTGGTGTTCGCATCGCAGATAGAACGCTAACTGCGGTGGCAACACCAAGCAGGGCTGCAGCGTTCTGCGCACCCTTGGTGGCACCCACGTTCTTTGCGAAGCTCTTCATTACCATTGCACCGGCTGCGCCACCTGCGGTCATTGCGCCCAAGCGCAATGCGCCGCCGAGAGGGCTCTTACCATCCTTGGCCCAGTTGTCGTACTCTCGCTTGAGCACGAAGCCACCAAGCCCCGCTGCCAGCGCAGTCATGCCAACCGCGCTTCCTGGGTGCAGAACAATCTTGGTTGCATTATTCACAACCATGCTGCCCATAAGGGATCCTTCAGAGATCATCTGAGGAAGGCCCGAAACGCCTCCCTTGCTTTTTGCAAGAGTCTTGGCTGTGCCAAGTGCGCCTAGACCCATCAGGCCAGCAGCGCCTAGATCGCCGACGAGCATTGCGCCGCCGCGCTCGGCATCAGAGTACTCGTTCTGGAAAGAGTCACGCATGCCCCACGCATTGCCCAGGCTGATTCCCTGCGTTGTTGGCCCCGTCTCAGTAAACTGGGTAAACGCGCCACGCCCAAAGTCGACAGCTGTTCCGGGCAGCGAGGTGTGAGTCTTTGTGGTGTTCTTTGCCTCCTGACCAATGTGACCTTCACCATACTTAAGACGCTCGCCAAGGTTGTAGCCGCCGATTGCGCCGGCTATTCCACCCAAGGCACCCATCAGCGGTGCCCTGCGGCCACCAAATCGATATCCCGCCAGGACGCCAGCCATCATTCCAGCGGTTGATCCAACTGCGCCGAAGTGTCCGTCGTCTTCGACGATCTGCTTCATCTTGAAGCCACCTGCAACGGCAGCACCACCAAGCCAGAGCGCGCCAACGCCAACACCTACGGCACGTGGTGCACCTGAGAGCTGGCCTACGTTCCAACCTTTCTGATGCCACTTCATGAGTGCGAGAGCCGGAATTGCAGTGCCGATTGCCACGCCATACCCGGCGCCGAGCCGCTGGGTGCCTGAGTACTTGCGGCGATAGTCATCCCGGGCATTGAACCTGCTGCTTGGCAGGCCAAATGCCACGTCGATGTCAAGCGCGTGGCGCATGCCAGTAGACACAAAGGTGGTTGGAGTTGAAATGATTGAACCGATTCCCATAGGAATCCCCTATTCGTCCCGTTTTACACACATCTGGCAACATTGGCCGAAGGCTTCTGGTGCCGTCCCATCTTTACTTCGAACTCTCACGGGGTGGTTGTTGCAACGACCCGTCTAGGGTAGCGTTGCTTCCCATGAGCGTTATTACTGGCATCGCGTCAACTCCACAGGAAGAACGGCAACGCAACAGGCAAAACATTGATGATCTTGTTGCTGAGCTACGAAGCCGCATTGATGTGGTGAAGAAGGGCGGCGGTGAAAAGGCAGTCGAACGCCATTGGTCAAGGGGCAAGATGACCGCGCGCGAACGCATAGAAGCACTGATTGATAAAGGCACTGAGCTTTTGGAGATAAGCCCTCTCGCTGCATGGGGAATGTACGCCGAACACGGCTGTCCGGATAGCGGCCCAGCAAGCGCTGGACTCGTGACAGCAATTGGACAGGTCATGGGAAGAAACTGCATGATCGTTGCCAATGATGCAACCGTCAAGGGCGGTACATACTTCCCCATCACAGTAAAGAAGCACCTGCGGGCGCAAGAGATGGCGGCGGAAAACCACCTTCCCTGCATCTACCTGGTCGATTCAGGCGGTGCTTTTCTACCGCTGCAGTCAGAGGTATTCCCCGATCGAGATCACTTCGGGCGCATCTTCTACAACCAGGCGCGAATGAGCGCGCAGGGCATTCCACAGATCGCAAGTGTTATGGGTTCGTGCACAGCAGGCGGTGCTTATGTGCCGGCAATGAGCGATGAAACGGTCATCGTTGATGGTACTGGAACGATATTTCTCGGAGGCCCTCCCCTTGTAAAAGCAGCAACGGGTGAGGATGTGTCGGCTGAAGATCTTGGGGGTGCGCGCGTCCACACGAGGATAAGTGGTGTAGCCGATCACTTCGCAAGTGACGATCAGCATGCCATCGATACCGTGCGCAGCATCGTTGAACATCTTGGCACCCCCCGCACCTCGACTCCCTGGGAACGACGGGTACCAGAAGCGCCCGTGTTTGACGTGGATGAAATTGACCAGTTCATAAGCGCGGACTCACGACGGTCATGCGATGTCAGAGAGATCATCGCTCGTATAGTTGACGGCAGCAGGATGCACGAATTCAAGAAGGATTACGGCGAAACGCTTGTTTGCGGATTTGCGCACATTTGGGGATTTCCAGTTGGAATCGTTGCCAACAACGGCATTCTGTTCTCAGAGAGTGCGCTAAAGGGCGCTCACTTTGTTGAGCTCTGCTGCCAGCGAAAAATCCCGCTGCTCTTCCTCCAGAACATCAGCGGCTTCATGGTAGGCAAGGAATATGAGCAGGGCGGCATCGCCAAGGATGGCGCAAAGCTGGTGACTGCCGTCAGTTGCGCTGATGTTCCAAAGTTCACCGTAATCATTGGTGGCTCGCACGGGGCCGGCAACTATGGGATGTGCGGACGCGCATACCAGCCACGATTTCTTTGGATGTGGCCGAATTCCCGCATCAGCGTAATGGGTGGTGAGCAGGCGGCTCGGACCCTGCTTACGGTGCGCGAGCAGGCATTGGCGGCGAAGGCCGATAAGGGCGATTCAGACGCTACATCCATGACCGACGAACAACGGGAACTTTTCATGGATCCAATCCGCGAGACCTATGAGAGAGAGGGCAGTCCATATTTTTCGACTGCCCGTCTTTGGGATGACGGCATCATCGAACCGTCCCAAACTCGCGATGTACTTGCTTTGGCGCTGGCTGTTGCATGCGGCGCACCTATCAGCGACACAACCTTTGGCGTGTTCCGCATGTAGGATGATTACGCCTTTACAACCAAAAGAACATGAGGGTTTCGATCATGGGTTTACCTGAATATCAGCACATCTCGCTGGAACGGAATGGTCACGTCACGACTGTGTGGCTGGATCGCCCAGAAGTGCACAATGCGTTTGGCCCTCGGATGATCGAAGAGCTAGGTAGCGCATTCGAGATTCTCCATGCCGACGACACCACACGCGCCGTAATACTGCGCGGCCGCGGTAAGAGCTTTTCGGCAGGCGCCGACGTAAACTGGATGCGCGACTCAATTGGCTATACCCGGCAGCAGAATGTTGACGATGCAACCAGATTAGCGCTGATGCTTGAACGGATGCTGAGGTGCGACAAGCCGGTGGTGTGCCGGGTTCATGGTCTGGCATTTGGCGGCGCAATGGGGCTGCTCAGCGCTGCTGACATTGTTGTGGCCGCAGACGACACTACCTTCGCGTTTTCGGAAGTAAAACTTGGAATTGTCCCTGCCGTAATCTCGCCATTTGTGGTGCATCGCATTGGCCCGGGTCATGCGCGAGCACTTTTCGTAACTGGTGAGCGCTTCGGCATTGATCGAGCGCTTCGGGCAGGACTAGTGCACGAGTCGGGTGCGGAGAGCGAGATTGATGACATCGTGAATCGGGTGGTTGAGGAACTTCAGACATCAGCGCCGGGCGCAATTGCCGTTGCCAAGCACCTGGCAACGGATGTCGCCTATATGAGGCCCACCAACGCTCTTGATTACACTGCGGAGACGATCGCGACAAAGCGAACCGATGCTGAGGGACAGGAGGGGTTGAATGCCTTTCTTGAAAAGCGACGCCCATCATGGATGCCAGAAACCCACAACCCCAAGTGGGTTCGCGGTGAGAAAGCCGGAGCCTCGTCATAATGACATCCACCATCGGGCCTGTGCGAGAAAAGGCTCCAACAATCACTAGCGTGCTGATCTGCAACCGGGGCGAGATTGCCGTCCGCATTGCCCAGACATGCAAACGCCTTGGGATTGAGTCAATCGCGATCTACAGTGATGCAGATAGAAATGCTGCTCATGTCAGTGCGGCTGACAAGGCAATTTCTATCGGCGGCACGAGTGCCGCTGAAAGCTACCTTAACATCGACAAGGTGCTAACTGCCGCCCGAATTGGCGGGGCCAACGCAATCCACCCTGGATACGGATTCTTGTCTGAAGACGCTGACTTTGCAGACGCGGTATCAGCAACCGGCATTACCTTCATTGGCCCAACAGGCACTTCGATGCGCAAGCTTGGAGACAAGATAACAGCCAAGGACATTGCCGACCGCTGCAATGTTCCTACAGTGCCAGGATGGACTCGTGAAGAAATTCCAAACGATCAATTTCCAATCCTTGTAAAGGCAGCCGCTGGAGGTGGCGGCCGAGGCATGCGAATCGTGAGAACACCCGATGAGCTTGATGAGGCTGTATCAAGCGCCTCAAGAGAGGCGGCAGCGGGATTCGGCGACGACACACTGCTCTTTGAGAAGCTTGTTGAAGGAGCAAGACACATTGAAGTTCAGTTTGCCTGCGACGCACATGGTAAAGGCATTCACCTTGGTACAAGAGATTGTTCACTTCAAAGGCGCCACCAGAAGGTAATCGAAGAGGCGCCTGCACTCATTGATTCTGACCTGGCAGATGAACTCGGCGATGCGGCAGTAAGGATGGCTATTGAATCGGGGTACCACGGTGTTGGCACAGCGGAATTTCTCGTTGGATCTGACAACCGGTATTACTTTCTGGAAGTCAATGCCAGACTCCAGGTTGAACACACTGTGACTGAGGAAGTCACGGGCATCGATCTGGTGGCAATGCAGATCGACATTGCGGCCGACAGGAAGCTGCAACTCGACCAGACCAAGGTCACTCTTAACGGACACGCTATCGAAGCACGAATATATGCAGAGGATCCAGTTACCTGGCTACCAACGGGCGGTCATGTGGCATATCTGCAACTGCCTGATATTCACAACGTTCGCGTTGACTGCGGAATCGCCCAAGGTCAAGCTGTATCGCTCGAGTACGACCCACTTCTGCTGAAGCTGACAGCATGGGGCGACACAAGGGAAGATGCACGAAAACGACTTGTCAGCGCCATTGAACACACTGCAATCCCTGGCGTTGTAACGAACGCGGCTCTTTTGCTGCATGCGCTCGAGCTGAAGGAATTTGTCGACTGCACCCACACGGTGACTACTCTTGAGACGTCGCCAATCGGTACAGACGACATACAAGCTCCTGATGATGTCGTCAGGGTCGCAGCTCGCGTGCCAACGATGACTCTCAAATCTGGCTTCGGTAACCCAT
>CAYTTD010000003.1:0-18929 GCA_964440595.1 uncultured Gaiellales bacterium | reverse complement strand
CGGCGTTCAACTCTTAACAATTCTCACAGGCTCAGGATAGATGGGCCTGAAATCCGTGCTACAGTGTTTGAATAAGGTTTGAATACGCTTTGTTCATATTTTGAACGGAGTGGCAACGAACGGAGAAGCATGGAGCCGATATTGAATAAACGTGGCGCACGCGTAGTTGTTGTCGGTGCGGGTATCTCTGGCATTGCCGCGGCGTGGACCCTCGATCGTGCTGGTTTCGATGTAGTTCTGCTCGAAGCGGGTTCCTGGATTGGCGGGCACACATGCACCAGGGAGATTCGAGGCGGGGGTGTGGACGGTCAGGACGTCGCCGTCGACGTTGGATTCATTGTGCACAACAACAAAACCTACCCGGAATTCACATCGTTCCTGCGTGATCTTCGTGTGCCGGTTCGTGATACTGAAATGAGCTTCAGCGTCAGCTGCAGAGGGTGTGGCCTTGAGTACGCAGGCCGGAATCCACTGGGGCAGTTGCCCGGAATTCTGCGCCCGCGAGTAATTGGTCTTGCCGGCGAGATACTGAGGTTTCAGCGTCTTGGTCGTGCGATGGTTTCATCGGGTGAAATGTCTGGCGACTCGTCGGTAACGCTTGAGTCGTTCGTCAGGGACAACGGTTTCTCTGAGCACTTCGCAGCGCATTACCTGGTTCCACTCACGGCGGCTATCTGGTCAACAGCACCAGCGGGAGTGTTGGATTTTCCAATGAGTTACGCGCTGCAGTTCTTCAGCAACCATGGGTTGCTCGGAGTAAAGGGGCTCCAGTGGAAGACAATCGTTGGTGGCTCAGATACGTACGTAAAAAAGTTTCTGGATGTGTTCGGCGGCGTTGCGCTGCGTGACTCTCAAGTCGCATCTGTAAGCCCTTCGGTGGGCGCTGGTCCACAGGTTACGCTCGTCACGGGGGAGGTGTTTGAGTGTGACGCCGTGGTTGTGGCCGCGCACGCTGATACTGCGCTTGAGGTTCTGGCAGAGCCAAGTGAACTTCACCAGTCGATACTCGGATCAATTGAGTACACCACGAGTGAAGTGGTTCTGCACGCAGACGAACAGATTCTTCCACGCCGACAAGCAGCCAGGGCCAGCTGGAACTATCATCTTCCATCATGCAGCATGACGTGCCAGCGTCCCACGATGAGCTACTACATGAACCGCCTTCAGGGGATCCGAAGTGATCGGCACTGGACTGTAACGCTCAATCGCGGAGCCGACATACAGCCAGACACAGTTGAGTTGGTTCACTCGTTTTCGCACCCACGGTTTACTCACGACACGTTGCGCGCCCAGCGCAAGGTTCCCGAGATGCAGGGTGTGGGCAACATCTGGTTTGCCGGCGCGTGGACGCGGCATGGGTTTCATGAAGACGGTTTTGTGTCGGGTGCGGCGGCTGGAAACATGGTCATCGAGAAGCTGGTAAGCGCGCGGCAAGTTACTGGGCAGATGCTGGAGCGTGTGGTGTGAGGAGTAGCGTGCACACCGGACATGTAATGCATGGGCGCAGCGAACCTGCTCGAAATTTCTTTCGCTACCCAACTTGCTTCTTCCGTATTGACATCAGCGAGCTTGAGGCGCTTGATGCGAAGCTCAGGCTATTCAGGTATGGGCGCGGCCCATCGATGGTTTCCCTGATCGATGATGAGTACATGTTTTCCGGGGGCGGTGCGCAAGGCTCAACGCTAGTCGAGGGGGTGCTTGCGTGGGTGTCGTCAAGGTGGCAGGTAGCGTTGCCGCCCGCAGATCAGTGTCGCATCGAGCTGGTAACAAACCTTCGAGTTTTCGGATACGTTTTCAACCCGATCAGCTGCTGGTACATATACGATCATTCAGGTGAATCCGAAGTCCTTCGCTGGGTAATTGCAGAGGTGCATAACACGTTTGGTGACCGGCATGCCTATCTGCTTGATCTCGAAAATGCGAAATCTGGCGCAAGAGCAGGCGAGTGGATTGTCGAGCATCCCAAGGCCATGCATGTATCGCCATTCATGCCAATGGATCTGCGTTACCGCTTCCGCGTCCGCAAGCCGGGTGATGACTATTTCCTGGGAATCGACGTGTTTGGCGGTGAACGCCCCTTCGTAACAACCTGGTCAGGAACAGGTCGAGAGATGACTGACCGCGCAATTGCCAGGGCGATGATTCGTTACCCGCTGGCACCAATGCTTGTAACTATCCGTATCCATCTCCAGGCTCTAAAGCTTTGGCTCCGAAGGGTGCCGGTTTTCAAGAATCCAGGAAAGTTGAAGAAAGGAAGAGCATAAGCAATGAGTGCATCAACAACATCGGCAACCGGCAACCTTGCATCAATGCCGACCCAAAAAATCGTACAGCCGGAAACTCGACTTGAGTCCCTTCAGCGCCGGATCGTGTTTCGAATGCTGTCAAAGGTTAGTGGCGGACAATTGACGGTAAAGACGCCAGGCGGTGGTGAGTTTGTTTTCGGCGTAATCGACCATCCGCGGCAGGCTGTAGTTGAGATACACGAAAACAAATTCTTTGCCCGCGTTCTCAGGAGTGGCCGAATGGCTCCAGGGGAGGGCTTCATGAAGGGTGAATGGAGTGCCGATGATCCTGCCGTTGCACTTGAGATTCTTGCCAGGACGATTGAGAAGTCGCGTCGTAGCGGCGCCTTGAGAATTCCTGATGCGATGGTTCGGCTAAGGCCAAAGTGGCGTCGACGCAACAACAAATCACGCGCACGCAAGCACATCAGTGCGCACTACGATATGGGCAATGATCTGTTCGAACTAATGCTCGACAGGAGCATGGCTTACTCGTGCGCGATCTGGCCCAGCGCGGAATCCACTCTTGAAGAAGCGCAGCTAAACAAGTTTGAAACGATGTGCGCGAAGCTTGAGCTTGAGAGAGGGCAAAGGCTTCTTGATATCGGTTGTGGATGGGGAGGCTTTGCCATTCACGCCGCTAAACACCATGGAGTACGTGTTGTGGGTGTTACCTTGTCAGAGCGACAACACGCATTCGCAACGGAGCGTGTAAAGGCGGAAGGGCTCGAGCACCTGATAGATATCAGACTGCAGGACTACAGAACGCTGGTTGAAAAGTTCGACCGGGTTGCATCAACCGAGATGCTCGAAGCAATAGGCGCGCGAGAGGTTAATCGCTTCTTCAAAACACTGGAGAAGCTACTCGAAGACGACGGAGTTGCCTGTATTCAGACAATCGCATTGCCAGACCAGCGTCTCGACGCATACCTGCGAACACGTGACTGGATCGAAAAATACATTTTTCCTGGCGGTCAACTGACCAGTCTCGCTGCAATTCAGAGCTCGCTCATCCGAACAGGTACGCTAATGATTCGCGACGTACAGGAGATTGGTGCGCACTATGCTCCAACACTTCGTGCATGGCGAGATCGACTGAAGAAGAACAGTGAAGAGCTGAGTAAGCTCGGCTATGACGAGGAATTTGGTCGAATGATGACGTATTACCTGAGCTTCTGTGAAGCTGGTTTTAGTTCAGGCATGTTGCGCGACATGCAGTTGGTGATTACCAGGCCGGTCAAGGGTTGATGTAATCGTTGGAAGGAGGAGCCCGAATGGCTATTACGACAATAATGTGGACGAGTGTGGTTGCAATGGCGACCTTCCTTGTGATTGACCTGCTCTGGCTGGGAGTGATTGCTCAAAACATCTACCAGAGCTTCATGGGCGGCATAATGCTTGAGAAGCCAAGGTGGCCTGCCGCGATCGCCTTCTACACGATATTCGTTGCGGAGTTAATGTACTTTGCCATTGTGCCTGCCATGCAGAAAGATTCTCTCCAATTGGCCCTTGTCAACGGTGCTCTGTATGGGTTGTTCACCTACGCAACATTCGACCTCACCAGCTACGCTGTGCTAAAGGGTTTTCCCGGTGGAATCGTGCCCATAGACATGGCTTGGGGAACTTTCCTCGCGGCCAGTGTCTCATCGATTACCTATTTCGTGCATAGGAGTTTTTCATGAGGCGGTTTACCGTAGTTCTCGGATCGATGCTGATCGTTTCGACAGTGTTCGCTGCGTCTCCTGCTTCGGCGCACAAGCCGATATTTCCCAACAAAAAAACATCAGTAAAAGTTGTTGAAGATGCGACGGTGTCGTATGCGCTTTATGGTCAGTCAAAGGCCGCAGGCGAGGTCCAGATCGTTAAGGGTCCGCTCGAAAAGGGAGACGATCTTGTCGCTGAATTGTTGGTGCCGAACGCAAAGCCTGAGGCAACAGCTGATCGAGACACCTTGCCGGCAATCGATGTCAAGTACCCTGACGGCAGATGGGTAGAGGTTAAGGATCTTAAGGATCGCGAGGTTTTCGACGAGCGTTTTACGCAAACCTCCTATAGAACGATTTCATCGATGAAGACAAAGGCGCCGGCCTCAGGGCAGTATGAGTGGCGAATCCGCACGCGCGATTCCGGCCGCTACGTTCTTGTTCTGGGGAAACGCGAGAAGTTTGGGGCTGCGGATGTTGCCGCGCTTCCCGCGACTATTTCAAAGGTCAAAAAGTGGGCCAAAAGCAACGGAGGAAATGCCACCGTTAGATCCAGAAAGCGCAATCAGGATGCTCAGTATGACGAGGTCTTTGCTAGCGCCGCAGGAGCTGTGCTTGTGATTGCACTGCTAGCTTCAATCATCGGCATTTGGCGGCGTGACAACAGCGTGGCGGATGTGTTCTGGGGGCCAATGATTTTCACAGGGGCTCTCGCAGGTTTTCTTGCAAGCGATCAATCAACAATCAGGGGATGGGTCGTGTTATTCGCGGTAGGTATCTGGGGGCTGCGGCTTGCAGCGCATATCGGCCTGAGGTGGAAAAAACACGATGCTGAAGACCGCCGGTACGCAGCAATGAGAGCGGGGTGGCCAGGGCAAAATCATGTTCTGCGTAGCTTGACTCGCGTCTACCTGTTGCAAGCATGTTTGGCATTGGTGATCCTGGTACCAGTTTTGTTGGTCGTCGCGGCGCCGGCAACGTACTCAGTCGTCGCTTCTGCGGTTTTTCTCGGCGGACTGGTGGTCTTTGCAGTGGGCTTTCTGTTGGAAGCGTTGGCAGACCGCCAACTGGCCCGCTTCATGAAAGACCGGGCGAAGCAAGGCAATGGGCCAGCGTTTTGCGAGCGGGGAGTATGGCGGTGGTCGCGGCACCCCAACTATCTTGGCGAGGCCATGCTCTGGTGGGGAATCTCGATCATGGCGTTGAGCTCCCCGCTTGGTTGGCTAGGATTAATTGGAGGGCTCACCGTGACATTGCTGGTTCGATATGTCTCTGGGGTTCCCATGCTTGAGAAACAGTGGGAGTCAAAGCCGGGATTTGGAGATTGGGCGCAAAGGGTGCCCGTGTTTCTTCCGATAAGGCGGCGCAGCAAATCCTGAGCCAGGCTCAGGGGCGCCACACCATGAATACTACGGCGACGATTCGCACCACATGATCGGCCAACAGCGAGCGCTCAGCTAATTGCCAACGCTTTGATATCTGATCGATTGACTTCCCATCTGCCAACTCTTTGCCGACAATGCCAAACTGCCGCCCGCCGATAACGCCGCCAAATATGAAGCTGAGAATCCACGCCGTAAACCCAACCGATACCCATGTTGCGCCAAACGTCGGGCCGCCGTCCATGGCTACCATCCAGACTCCTGTTGCAAGAACAACCGTGCTCGAGCCGCCAAACACGGGACCACCCAGCTTTGCCATAACTCCGCAATACCCCGACAGAGCGGCGGTGTTCTTCTCGTTATAAAGCAGACGCCCTACCAGGGAAGTGACTATGCCGCCGCCAATCCAGATGGCAGCAGCGAGAATATGGATTAGCAGCAGAAGTTGAAACAGAGTCACGGGTGGTAATTCCTTTTTATCGACCAGGCATCAAGGTGCTGTGTAGGCCCAGGTGCCCCAGAACTGGGTCGCGGCACCTGCCGCGTTTGTGTCCGACCATGTTAGGTACCACAAGCCCATTTCGCGATGCGCGGCGTCCGTCCACCCCAGCGCATTGAGATTTGTTACACCGCTTGCCGTCGTCAGGTACAGGCAGATCTTTCCCGCAGGAGCAGTCGGGGCTGAAGAGGTGCCAGTGCAAAGCGCCGAATCATCTGTTGTTGTCGGATTCGAGTCGGCAGCGAAGTTAACACCTTCGACATCAAACGCAGAAGGCGGCAATGCGGGTAGTTGCATATTGGCAACGTGCGAATAACCGGTCGCTACTGTGTTGTAGTAATGGTAGAAGCCGCCGGTAACGGTCTGGCCTGACGGAATCTTCTCCCACGGGCTCGTGTCGGTTGTATTGAGCTTGGTCTTGACTGCTGTAGACAGGTCGTCTTCGGCCACATCTCCGTCCTTGAGATCGGCGCTCGCAACGTCGCCGTTCTTGATGTCTGCGCCAGCGACATCCTCATCTTTGATGTCTGCGCCTGTTACCTCGCCGTCTCTTACATCGCTTCCAAGTACAGAGTCTGGTGCAATAGCTGTTGAGTTGACAGAATTCGCTGCGAGATCAGCGAGCTTCACCTGGCGATTCTTGATGTGTTTTGAAGATATCGCATTGTTCTTGATCTGCTTGCCAGAGATCAATCCGGCGGCCCATGCGGTACCACCCAGTGATGAGATCAGAGCCATGATCGAGATAATCAGAGCGGCTGACGGACGTTGCCGTGTTTTCATTATTTGCCCCTTGGATAGCAGTCATGAACTATTACGACTTTGGGGAATATACCAATGCTGTCAAGAAGGTGCCCGTGGGGTACCACTGATCATGTCGCCGGCCGAGTAAAAATCAGGAACAATGGTCTGTTGCACAATGCCTGCAAGGTGGGTGTGCCCCTTCTCATTGGGGTGCAGCGTGCCATTTGAATTACCTTGCGCTGCGGTCGAGTCATCATAGGTAACTACCCAGCGGTGGTCGTCTGCAGTGCAGTACCCGTGAGTGTGAAACCACCCGGTGCTGTCGGCCACGATGTTCCATCCCAGCTTGCTCTTGTTCTGTGCAATGTAATCGTTTAGAGGCAGAAGTAGTCGCCTTTCAAGCCACCACGTTTCCGATCCATCAACTTCGAGGCCTGGAAGCAGGTAGACAAGGCTTCCGCATTGATTGCCATTTGAATCATGCACCTCGTTCGGGTATTGCGTCTGGTACACGCGGCCGGGTGGCACACCGAGCCCGCCTGCAAGTTGGGAGGCGAATACGGCGAACAGGTTATCGAGGGTTGCGAACCTTTGATCCACCCAGGTTGAAAGTGGAGTGGTTCCCTCCCAGAAGTGGTCTTGGCAGCTCAACTGCTTCACACAGGAGGAGATGATGTCTCCGAAGCGAAACTCGTTGACACCTACATTTACCATGAGCGCATCAATCTCTCGTCCGCCCACAATCTTCCTTAGCGCTGCGACTTGAGATTCGAGCGGAACAGGAGACTCGCCGGGTTCCATTCCCCAATACTCTCCAGTGGTTCCCGTTGAAATTGATGCGCCCGAACACGCCAGGTGGACAAACGTAACTGATGTGCGATTGTCGATGTGCTCAAGATCAGCGGCAAACTGCGCCTGGTGTGATTTTGCTGACCGGTGGCACCTTTCGTTTTGCCATCTAACTTTGCGGGGTGGCTTGGCACCTGAGTCTGCCGGAATATCAGGCGCCCCTTCGCCTGATGCAAGGGAGTCTCCCAATCCAACTATCAGCCAGTCCTGAACAACAAACGGATCCACAGCTCCCCAAGCGATATTGTCACCCACGGTGCCGTTGGCCTTCCTTCGCGCGACATCCAATCTCAGCCGAAATACCCCCTCCTTGCTGACTTTGAACTGGAATTTGCAGTTCTTTATTCGCTGCGCGCCAACGGCGTCGCCGTTGATCGAAAACAGGTAGCGGTATCTTCTGGTCGACGGACACTTCCTCGTATTGCCTCTGCGAACGTTGGCAGTGAACCAGAGCTTCCTGGGTTGCGCTTTGCGCTTGCTGTTCATGGAATCAGTTACTCCGTCGCGATCCATATCAGCTCCATACCTCTTGTGGGCTACTACCTTTAGCTTCAGCGTTGCGCGTTCCGACCTGTCGCATCTGGCTGCGTAATCACGGATGCCATCAAACTCCCTGTCGGCCCCTGTGACCATTGCGGCGTGGGTTGCCTGATCCTTGCTTGTTACCTGTGCTGTCATGCGATGAGTTGGAGAAAACACATATGTCATGTCGTCCAGCGATAACGTATGTGGTGCACTGCGACACTCAATGCCCTCGCCAGACTCTGCCCACGAGATAACAATGCTGCCAACTGTCGCATTTGATGGCGGGTTTGATCCAGGCACGGGTCCGGCATCGCCGTAGTAGCACGTGAATTCAAAGTATGAGCCCTTGCCAGCATCGGCGACCTGGGGCGGGGCGGCAAGATCGCCCCGCAGATCGTGACCATTAAACGATGAGGGGCACGTAGTGGTGGCAATTGGGGAAGGTGCAGCCACCGTGGTTGCCGAAAAAAAACAGATGCTTGCTTGCACGAGGGCAATTGACAACAGCATCTTCCCAGGTATTTTTTCTAAGGTCTTTAAGGTCATCGGAATCAGTATATTGTCAACAAGGTTTTTTACCGTACGGTGAGTAGATTTCTCGAGCGCAGGGTACTAATGGTTGCCCATGACAACTCTCTTACAGCACGTAGAAATTGCACTGGTGCAGATCTTGGGAGGTATCTTTGAGCCGTTGGTGTTTCCAAAGCGAACTCTGGGCAACCATCTGCCACCACCCCTGCCAGATGCCAAGAGGCATCCGGTGATCCTCATTCACGGAGTTGCTGACAGCGCGATTGGTAGCAGGACTCTGGCTGCGAGTCTGCGGCGAGACGGATGGACTGTGTTTACGCCAACGATGCCAGGTAACGGTCTTCATGGCATCGAGGAAAACGCCAAGGCGATAGCAAGAGAGGTAGCAAAGGTTCAGGCGTTAACGGGAGCAAAGATGGTTGACCTGGTTGGTCACAGCCAGGGCGGCCTGAATATTCGTTGGTACCTCGGCATGATGGGTGGCGGCAGAAACGTCGGGAGGGTTGTCTCGATCAACTCGCCTCTCCACGGAGTTGCCGGTGGATTTCTCAAGCTTAAGAAATTCTTGAATGGAATTGGAATTTTCAGGCCTGTGCCAGACGGGCTGATCGAGCTTGTCAGGGGGTCAGCGATGTTGCATCAGGTTGAGCGGGCCCGCCTTGCCCCGAATGGGCCCAGGTGGACGTCACTGTACTCGGCAGAGCCAGACGGCATCATTACCCCTCATACTTCGCCAATTCTGGAGGGCGCGAGAAACATAGCACTCGTGCAACCGATGAGGCGATTGACTGGCGGGGTGAAGAGGGGGCCAACGCACATAGATTCGAACCATCGTAGCGAAGAGGCCTACGTCTGGATTCGTGATGCGCTGCTCGGTGCCTCGCAGATTTCTGACGAAGATTCGTGTCATTCGTCCGCAAGCGGTGGGCCTGGACCAGCTAGCGTTGCGGCGTTACTGGTGTCAACTCTTCGGTCGGCGCGAATCTCGCAGCGGATTTGTTGACAAACAAATTACTTCCTGGGTAGCTCGAGCTCTTCGGTGGATGTCGTCCGCAGATGTGGCGGTGGTGTTGGGTAAAAGTTTGGCACCGGTGAAACACCGGCGCTCAACATGTACGCGTTTATTGTTGGCGGCGGTGTCCGTTGCTCTGGCAGGATCACCTGGTATGGAAAAAGAACGGGGCGCTCTGGTGGATTTACAGGCCTGGAAACTTCGTTTGTCGGTTCAAATGGCGCGGGTGCTAGCTCGGATTGTCGCCGTGTTTCTTTACCATCTGGCTTATGGGTTATCAAGGATCCCAATGCGCCAATAAGTTGGCTTCCCGCGAGCAGCACTGTCAGTGAATTTCCGCGGCCGTGCATTATGTCGTTTACTGCAAACAGAGCATTGATCGAGCCACTGCCGACAGTGAGAGCATCTAGCCATCCGCCCTTGCCATCGCGGATGTTGTTAACGGCAAAATAGGTTCCAAAACCAGCGCCCGCAGATAGCAGGTACGGAGTCGCCTTTGCTGCGGCTAATAAGGCCGTTTCACCAGCGTTTGCCTTTCCTGCTGCTTTGACACCGTGAGGCGCAATGCTCGTCATGAATCCCTCCTCGAAAAAAATACCCGCGTCCGATTTTCGTAAATTGGTGGATGATTTGTTGCGCAACAGTAGTTGCTGGAGGCGTTATCTGCTAAGCGTTGGTGCGCGAATCTCAAGGCGGTGAACGCTGAATCTGACCGCCTTGTAAACAACAAGCGCCAGAACAATTGCAGTCAGTGCGCACAATGTGACAATGGCCGATAGATACAGCGCCATTGGAGTGAGGAGTGCAACTGCTATCGCGCCAACGAGATTGTTGGTGGTCCAGCTTCGTCGTGTGCGCCTGACAAAGAAGTTCAGTCCAAGCAGAAACAGTGACACGCCTCCTAGCAGAGCAAAGGTTTCAACCCCGCCTAGCGGATCATGGAGGTGCGAGATTGATTTTTTCAGGCCAAGGGCCAGCAGTGTCAGCCCGCCAATCATCAGAAAGTGAATGTACGAGTATGCGTCGCGAGCCATCTCGTTCTGATCCTTTCCGACAGGCTCATCCCGCAGCGATCGTTCGGCAGCAAGAGAAGCAACGTCAAAGTAGGTCCACCACAGGCAGCAGAAGATAGTGGTTGCAAGCACCACTGCGACAATTGACTCGGCGTTGATTGCGCTTGATGCCGAAACGCCAACTGCGATGATTCCTTCGCCAAGTGCAATGATTGTTATCAATCCGTGCCTCTCAGCAAAGTGTGCCGGTGCAAGAGTCCATCCATCCGAGCCATAGAGATATGGAGAGATAATGTCGAGGGCAGCAGCGATGATCCAGACAAGGAGTTGTTGTTTTGGTTCAAGCGTTGCTCCATAAAGCAGGATTGAAGTTCCAATTGCCGTGCCAACGCCCAGGCCAACGATAGACTTTTTCAACACGGGGTCATCTCCAGCCCCCGCCATGAACAGCAGTATCTGCCCTACCCGAACGGCCGCGTATGTTGCCGCAAACAGCATGCCGTAGCCGTCGAACACCTTGGGCACAACCATCGCAGTGATGGCAAGGGCTCCCATCGCAACAAATATCGGTAGCCGCACTGCAACGTGTTCGGCATTTACCACGCTGGTCAGCCACGCGTAGCCAACCCATGCCCACCAAAGAAGAGCGAGAACGACAACGCCTTGACCAATTCCGATTGGGGTGGGGTGATGAGCCATCAACGAGGTGCACTGCGTGATCGCCAGTACGAATACCAGGTCAAAGAATAATTCCAGCGTAGAGACGCCATGGTCAGATGCTCTGCGTGGTAACAATGCACGCGATTCAGAGATATTCATTGGCTAGCCTACCGGAGCAAAAGTTGTTGATCGAAGTGCGATACCAACAATGATGATCAGGAACAAAAAGGTCGTGACAATGCCCGTAAACGACATTACGATCCGAACCCACAAGCGCGAATTGCGCAGAAAGGCGAACATCAATAGCCAAGGCAGAACAAGATAAAGTGCAACTGCCGCCTTGTTTCCCACAACATCAAATACAGCCGCCCAAAGAAATCCAATGGCAACGACCACCAGCGCTGTAATGGCCAATGAGCCGATCAGGCGAACCGGTGCTGGCCTTTGGGTTTTTGCTGTTTCTTGAGTGGTTGCGTCTTCCATGGAAGGGGATTATTGCCGCGCAATTAGCCGAAAAACAATCCTTTTGCTGTGGCAAAACCGCACAATTCAACGGTTTCGTGCTCATGCGGTCTGTTGAGCCAAGGCATATCATTTACAGAATTCGATCAAAGAGGGTGTAATGGTGACCACATCGGTAGAGAAAAAACTGATTCATACCTTTGGTTTTGGGGAGGCAGAAGGCGACACGTCGATGAAGGCGTTGCTTGGCGGCAAAGGGGCGGACCTGTGTGAGATGTCGCGCATTGGCTTGCCAGTGCCTCCGGGATTCATTGTTACTACGGAAGCCCACAAGGAGTGGCTAAAAGGGGTCAGCGACGGTGTTTTGCAGCCTGCTCTTTCGACGGAGGTAGCCGATGGAATCCGAGCGCTGGAAGAAAAGACTGGGCGAGCGTTTGGGGGGATCCCACCGTCGGGTGAATTGCCACTCCTGGTATCTGTCAGGTCCGGAGCTCCGATCTCGATGCCGGGCATGATGGACACAGTTCTGAACCTGGGTCTAGCACGGCAGGACGTTGCCGAGGTTGCAGATGTGAGTGGAAAAGAACGCCTGGTGTGGGATGCGTGGCGCAGGTTTCTGCAGATGTACGGTTCAGTGGTGCTTGGGATGGACGATCACGTCTTTGATGAGGTTCTTGGAGAGGCTCGTGGCAAGCGCAATGTCGCGGATGACTCTGCGCTTGATGCGGACGCATTTCGGGGCGTTGCCAACCAGTTTGAAGAGCTTATAGTCTTACAGTTCGGCGGAAACGTGCGCGACATGACTCCAATTCAGCAATTGGAGAAATCGATCGCCGCCGTGTTTGGCAGTTGGAACGGCGAACCCGCGCGCGTCTACCGAAACCACCACAACATTCCTGATGACCTTGGAACCGCTGTCAATGTGCAGGCAATGGTTTACGGCAACGCAGGTGATCGGTCAGCGAGCGGGGTGCTGTTTACAAGAAATCCGGCAACCGGTGAGAGGGTGCCATACGGCGAGTACCTGATGAATGCCCAGGGCGAGGATGTTGTTTCCGGAATGCGCACTCCTCAGCCTGTATCCGAGTCGATGGCTTTGGAGGGCGAGGCATCCCTCGAGAGCGTTTTGCCTGACAGTTATCGCGGACTGGTCGAAGTAATCGACATTGTTGAAAAGCACTATCGCGACGTTCAGGACATGGAGTTCTGCATCGAGGAAGACCACCTTTGGATGCTTCAGACCCGAACGGCAAAGCGCACCGTTCACGCGGCAGTAAAGAATGCCGTAGACATGGTTGGTGAAGGGCTTATCGAAAGGCGTGAAGCATTGATGCGGGTTGCTCCAGATCGACTCGGTGAAATGCTTCTGCCGCAGTTTTTGCCGGGGGGTGAGCGGCGCGTTATTGCTACCGGCCTTCCTGCGTCGCCTGGTGGCGCCACTGGAGTCGTTTCGTTCAATGCGGGCGATGTAGTGGAGCGAGTCGAAGCCGGGCAGAACGACAACATGGTGCGTGGAGAAACTTCGGCTACTGACATCGCAGGAATGATTGCGGCAGAGGGAGTGTTGACCGCGCGAGGCGGCGCGACTTCGCACGCCGCAGTTGTTGCCCGAGGCTTGGGGCGCCCATGTGTTACGGCATGTAGCGCGCTCGTCATTGATGATGAGTCAGAGACGATGAAGATTGGTGAGTTAGCGGTTAACGCCGGGGATTCAATATCCATTGACGGTACAACTGGCGAAGTAATCCTTGGGGAAATTCCTGTCGTCGCTGCTGCGGTAAGTGGTGAGCTTGATCAGCTGCTAACCTGGGCTGATGAGGTTGCAGCTCTTGAGGTTCGAGCTAACGCAGACGATGGCGAATCAGCTGCGAGAGCGCGCAACCTGGGCGCTCGAGGCATTGGATTGTGTCGAACAGAACACATGTTTTTTGCCAAGGATCGCCTGCCGCTAATGGTCGAAACGATTCTCGCCTCGGATCAGGATGAGGCGCGGGGGTGCCTTGAGAAGCTTTCACCGGCTATTGAAGAAGACTTCAGGCAAATGTTTGAGAGCATGGATGGGTTGCCGGTCACCATTCGACTACTTGATCCTCCACTGCATGAATTTCTGCCCGGAAGCATTGAGGAGGCGCATGTCCTGGCATCGAGCCTTGGCATTGACGCCGACAAAATATTTGATGCAGCAGAGAAAATGCAGGAGGATAATCCGATGCTTGGTCTGCGAGGTGCCCGCCTCGCCATGGTGTCTCCTGTCATCTGCGAGATGCAGGCTCGGTGGGTTGTTCGAGCCGCTGTTGATTCACTAAGAAGTGGAGTCAGCGCAAGGCCCGCAATCATGGTTCCTCTGGTAATGAACAGCCCTGAGTACAAGATGGTCAAGCAGAGAATTCTGGAGGCAATTAATGATGAGCTTGCCATTGTCTCAACTGGTAAAGAGATTGGTTGGGATCTGAAAATCCCGGTTGGCACAATGCTTGAGCTGCCTAGCGCGTGCGTGTTGGCTGGTTCCTTGGCGGGAGATGCGGAGTTCTTCTCATTTGGCACAAACGATCTGACTCAGATGACTTATGGACTGAGTCGTGACGATGCGGAGGCGTTTCTTCCGGCCTATGTGGAGGAAGGTGTTTTTCCCGCGGATCCATTCATTACACTCGACGATTCGGCTGTAGGCGAGCTAATGCGGATTGCGGTCACAAACATCCGCGCACGTGAGCCGCAAACAGAGATAGGGGCATGTGGGGAGCATGCCGGTGACAGCGCATCTATCGCCAGAATGATGAGTATAGGTTTGGATTACGTCAGCTGCTCACCGCCACGAGTTCCCGCAGCCCGTCTGGCCGCTGCGCAGGCTGTGCTCAGATCGTAAGTTCCACTACCGGTGATTGACCTGCTGAAAGCTGCTCGGCGGTTCTAACCTTTGCGTTCAGTGGTAGAAGGTAGCTCCCGCTCTTTTTATCCGGAAAGATTGATGTGCGCCACTCGGTGCTACCAATCTTGACAGTCACCTTTATTGATCCCCAGCCGGCTTTCAGATGTTTGCAGTGGCGATTAATTTCTGCCCCAAGATCCGGAGGCAGTGTGATGAAGTGCCAGGAGCTTTTGCCCTTCCATTGAAACACCTCTGACTGAAACTCGTAGGTGAACAATCTACATCACTCGATTTCTGGGGCGCATATTTTCAAGATCATTCAACGTGCGGGTGTTGGCAACTGACTCAATGGCTAGTCCAGCGCGCCTTGCAATGGCCACTCCGTGCATTCTGTCGGAAAGGTCTTCAGCAATATGGGCATCTGTGTTTATGACGATTGGCACTCCTGCGTCTGCAGCCATTCGTGCGTGTTCCGCATTCAGATCAAGTCGATATGGAGTTGAGTTGATCTCAATAAGCGTGCCGGTTTCAGCGCACAGCTCGATAAGGCGCTCAACGTTTAGTGCAACCGGCGGGCGAACGCCAAGGAGACGTGCAGTGGGATGTCCAATCGCGTCGACCAGAGGATTGCGCACGACTCGTTCGACGCGCTTCCACATAGTCTCTTCATCCTGTCTTTGAGACACATGCCAGGATGCAACAACCCAATCCAGTTCCTTCAGTACGCTGTCGTTCAGGCCAAGAGAACCGTCCGCAAGAACTTCGACTTCGCTTCCTTGCAGCACGGTAAATTCTCCTGCGAGGCCACTGTTGAGGGCCTTGATCTCCTGCGCCTGTTCTTTAAGCCGCGCGTGATCAAGACCGTTGACCAGTGCATATGGTGCTGAGTGGTCAGTTATTGCGATGTAGCTGTCTCCGTTGTTTCGCGCAGCATCAACCATCTGGGCAATGGTTGATTCTCCATCACTCCAAGTCGAGTGGCAGTGCAACTCCCCCTTGATGGCATTTGCGTTGATGAGGTTCTCGAACACGTCTTCCGTGCTCGTTGCGAGTTCGATCAGGTCTTCGCGCCATCTCGCTTCTGCCGGTATTGGGTGCATGCCGGCGGCGTGCCAACGCTGTTCGTCGAGGATCAGTCGTCCAGGTTCAAACTTTGCTGTTTCTGGAACAGGTGGCAGAGCCTGGTCTTTGTTGTCGCCCGTCAATGTGTTGCTCCAACAATCAATGGCTTCAACCGTGTCGGTACACTCGTGGATCACAACTTTTGCGCCGTTGGGTGCCATCCAATGGCCGTTTGCTTCACGGATCCACCCCTCTTGATGCAGCGATTCGTCAGGGGATTTTCTATCTCCCAACAACGAGAGGTTCACGATGATTTCAACGGCGTCGACCCTCTCAGCCCCAGCAGCCAATGCGCCACCTGTTGCACACGCTGCGGGTCCAATAGCTTTGCAGGCATCATTGCCTGCCTGTGCTGCAAATGAACGTATCCACACAGGCGGGCCAGCGTCGCTGTACAGGTCTGGCATGTCTTCATCGATGTCAAAATTGGAAAGTAGCTCAGCGGTTGATTTCTTTATTCCTTTAACACCTTTAAGATCATTTGTGCGGCTGAAGGCAATTACATCCTCGAGCGTGGCAGGACTTCCTGCCAGGGTCCAGATCGCATGTGCCGTTTTGGTGCCGATGCCCGGCAGTTTGGATAGCGCGAGCAGTGCGTCCGGCACATCTTTCCTTAGCGCTTCCAGGTCAGAAAAGGTGCCGGTCTCGATGATCTCCTTCAAAATGGCTTCCGTGCCCTGGCCAACTCCCTCTATGTCGCGAAGAGTTCCCGACTCTGCCGAGATCTCCAGCGCTGTGCCTTGGTGACGTATAGCTCTTGCTGCCTTGCGAAAGCTCGCAGTTCTGAATCTTGGTGCCCCCGCCAGCGTCATTCTGTCTGCGTACTCATCAAGCCTTGCTGAAAAGTACCTGTTTGGGAATCTGGTTTTTTTCGCGGTTTCCATCGACCTAGGATAACATCCTGTGGAAAATCCCCCATGCGCCTTCTGGTGGACCGTGGCAGTATTGAGCTTATGAAAAAGCTCCTGCGGATAACATTTCTGACGATTGCGATGTCGATCTACGCGTTGGTCATCACCGGCGTTGCGGAAGCGCGCATTAAGCTGACGTCGTCTCCAAAGCAGGCAACTCCAGGCACTAAAATGACATTTTCTGCACGAGGATTGCGCCCTGGCTTGATGACCTCGTTTGGTATTGGTGTGCCAAATTCTGAAGCTGAAACTGTCGCTCGCAAGAGAGCCAATAAGCGCGGTCGTGTAACTTTCAGGATTGCGCTGAATGACAACGCAGCCGCCGGTACCTACGTTGCCTTGGTGAGCCAAAGAAACTTCCGGTCAAGAGCAACATCGAGGTTCGTTATTCGTGACACCATTGAATTTATTCCGGGTCAAGGAGTCTTGTCTGCAACGGTTTCGACTGATACGGCTTCCCTGATCCGTACATTTGGGCCAGCAACAACTGGATCTGGTGGCTACATGTCATGGCAGCCAGCTAATGCGCAGATGGACGTATACCTGACAAACGGTGTGGCGCGCACATTTGGCATCATGGGTACGCGTTCATGCACTTCGTTTGGATTCTGTATTGGTGATCCCGCTTCAGAATTGACTGCTCAGTACGGATCTGCACTTACGTCGAAGGAATTTCCGGACGAGAGGGTGTGGGTCGTTGTCGGGAGTTACGAAGGTGTGCCAACCTACACCGCATTTGTGGTGTCAGACTTCAATGCCGGCACTGCGGTTTCAATGGCATGGATCGGGTACTGTGCTGAGGCAAGTTATTGCGACTGACGCCTAAACAAATTCGGCGTCGCCCTCAACAATTCCGTCTCGGCCTCCCATAAGCAGAAGGGTCGCCGGTGAATCGCCAACAACTTCAACCTGATGGGCCTCTCCAGCATCGATGCGCACTAGAGCGCCAGCTGCAGCTTTGCAGGATGCGCCATCACCAAACGTCACCTTGATTTCACCGTCGTGCACGAAGATGATCTCCTGTTGCTCGCGGTGAAGGTGATTCTTTGAACTCGCGCCTGGCGCCATTACCTTGGCGTTGATTCCAAAGGCTGTGACGCCGAGATTTGGTCGAACAACCCGAAACATTCCCTCACCAAATGCGTCGAGGTTCCTGGCGACAGCCCAACGGTCGCCGCGTACGATTTGGTCAGATGATGTAGTTGTCATGGTTCCTCCGAGATATTGCCAGTTGTGATTTCTAAGGCTTTTGGGGCATACCCTATGGTATGAGAGCATAGACGACGCGAAAGAATCAGCCAGAAGGCGTGACAAAGCGTTCTTGAAGTTCATCAAAAAACTCTTCTGTCTCATTGATCGTCATTGGCGATATATAGGTTCGGCCGACAGGTGTTGGGCGGCTTCCGTCGATACGAAGAGGCTTCTCACCCTTTCTGCTAATAGTCATGACAACGTCGCGACCATTGCCTTTAGGAACGACCTGCCAACTCACAGATGTACCGTTTTCCAATACGATTTTGCCAGTGGGTTTAACACTGCCCGGAATACCTGGCGATGCGCTCATTGTTGCGGGTGAGTAGTCGCCGCCCATGCCAGAGTGAATTCCAAACGACCGGGCTTCGTAACGCTCGTCTCCTCGGGCGTATGGGTTGATGAGGTAGGTGAATGAGATGGAGGTCTGGTCCGCGACTCTCATTACGGTTACTCCGACCTGGTCGATCTGCTTGTCAGCGTAGTCAACCGATTCAAAGAAAGAGCCTGGTCGCGATGACGGTGGAGCTGGATCTTCGGGGTTGATTGAAGTGGTGGGGGTCGCAGTAGTCGGCAGATAGTCGCGCTCGAAGGTGCGTTGTGCGTCGTCAAAACTATGTCTGATTTTGTTCAACGTGCCAGTGAATGACAATAGTACCAGCGCAAGCACAATTGTGGATATTGTTCCAGGGCGTTTCTTTCCCAGGGGTCTTGGGCGTGGAATATTTGGGCGCGGTACATTTGGTTTTTGGTTCGGTTTTGAATTCCTTTGGAGCTCGGGCGTTGAGTCGTGTCGATGAGAGGCTGGATCATGGCTACCTGCAGGTGTTGAGTCACCGTACAGTGGGCGCCCACACTTCTTGCAGGCAAAGGCAGAGTCGTCATTGCGTTCGTTACACTGATTGCACCGCTGGCTCATCCACGGGAGTTATCGGTCAGTGGCTCCGCAAACGTTAGTTTTCGGGATACCGGTTCTCAAATCTCTTCAGACTGTCTATGGCGTTCTGTAGCTCGACCTTGGCCTCATTTTCCTGCTGCTCGATCGTATTGCCTTTGAATACGTTGGCAGCCGCTGGCCCCAGCAGTTTGTAGCCGGCAAGTCCAGCTATGG
>CAYTTD010000002.1:0-20559 GCA_964440595.1 uncultured Gaiellales bacterium | reverse complement strand
TTTTGTAATTGCTTTGGCAATCGGCGAGTCACCCGTGTGCAGATTTAGCTGACCGAAGGAGTGTACGTCGGCTAATAGGCTGATCTGGAGCGACTGGAGGTATTTCATCAGGGCAATTGTTTCGGTTTCGGGCTTCACCCCACGATAGTCACTGGCATGAATTGACATGCCGGGAACCGGAAAACTCCTGTTTAGATCGACGCCGTTGGCGTTATATCTGGCACGTGGAATTCCTCCGTTTCCGGATGCTCTCACAGCATCTTCTGCGAGTGCGTAACCGTCAACGTTGACAAGTGGAATGATGGATACCCGGTTATTGTCAAGGAGGTTAGTGATTTGTGCGTCAACACCATAACCTCGGGCGAGCTCTTCGGCGTAGTTTGCCAGCAGCGTCGGGTTTGCTGTCTCCCTGGCATGCATGCCGCCAACAAGGACAACTGTTTTTGCGTCTGCAGGTAGCCGGCTGTGAGCGCCAAGCTCAAGTGCGTAAATCGTGCGCGGTGCGCCACCAGGATAGATCGAACTTCCGGATCCAATTCTATGCAACTTGGCGATCTCGGAAAACTCACCAGCAATGCCATGCAGAGCCGAAGCCACTCCTCTGTAGCTGCGCATCCAACCTGTAGTACCTTTGCTCGCAGTAATCGCGACGCGAGCAGCCGGAATTGACAGTGGCAGTGTCAATGATTTCCCCTCATTAAATTAACCCTCTGTCACATTATCGATTGGTGGCTCCACGCCGTTTCATTGCACACCTTGGCTAAATATTGCGCCAGCGATCGTGTTAACGCTTGGAATAACCGGTGCATTGTTATCGCGCCATGCCCTCAAACCTGCAGGCGGGCATCATCTACGCGATATCTACGCCATTCGCTGCCTGGGTTGTCGCGCTTGCAGCGATGGATTGTCTAGAAAGGCTCAATCCAGAACCTGCCTGTTGCGACCACTGCCGCGATCAGGCCAAGCACTACCGGAGGAATAATTGCCTGGGTGGGATCCTTACGGCGTACATGTGTCGCAAAGGCGCCTAGCATGTTGAGGGCTAGTCCGGCTGCTGCAAGCGGCGTAAGCCACTCGGCGATTCCAAGAATTGGAGGCAAAATCAGCCCTACTGCTCCAGCGATTTCAACGAAGCCAATGATTTTTACGGCTCCAGGCGAAAAGTCGTTAGCCCAAGCCATGTTCGGGTTTTCTGTCAGCTTTGTGTGAGGAGTTGCAAGCTTCATAAGACCCGCTACGACAAAAACAAAGGCGAGCAGCCCCGCCAGTATCCACAATAAGACTTCCATTGTTATCCCTTTCTCTTATTTAGTTGACGTGTCAACCTTTACGACCTCATACTACCTGAAGTGGTTGACGTGTCAACCTTTGCGGTAGAATGTCGGTCATGGAGACCCAGGCAAAGCTAACCCCCGAGCAGCTCCGAGCGTGGCGTGGCATGGTTGCTCTTCATGCGGTGCTCTTGCGAAGGCTTGCTCAGCACTTGCAGCGTGACAGCGACCTGTCGCCGGCGGATATTGAGGTTCTTGTTCATCTAAGTAAAGCTCCGGAGGAACGATTAAGGTCTGTGGACCTGGGGATGGCTTTGATGTGGGAGAAGAGCCGGCTGTCAAAGCACCTGTCTCGCATGGAAGCACGTGGGTTGGTTAGTCGTCGTGCTTGTCAATCAGACAGTCGCAGTGTCGAGGTCATGCTTACCGCCAATGGTCGCCAGGCGTTCGCCCGCGCTGAGCCACAGCATATGTCCCGTGTGATCGAGCTGTTTATTGATGCGCTGACGCCCGAGCAGATAGAGGCGTTTGCAGAGGTGGCCGAGTCGGTGGTTGGTCACGTTGCCCAGATGCCTTCACTTTGCGGCAAACCGAACTGAGGGTGTGGCTCGCCATAGTTATCGCTTGAAGAGGCCACTGTGCCAGATTGGTAAGGCCGAAAGCTGTGTTTCGGTGTCTGAAAAATTCCGCCAAGGAGTAGCCTTGTTGGCGAAAATTGTAAAGCTGATCAAAGGACACACATCGCATGTTTTCATCCGTAGCCGCAACTGCAGCCCCAGTAAAACCAGTTCCGCTTCCGGGGACAAATCCCGTTGACGGTCCAGAGAATTGGACGGAACCAGCCGTTGAACTTGAGGTATCGGATAATAAAAGAGCCCTGTTTTTTGGGCCTCGATACGCTGAAGTAGAAAAAATTTACGGCGGATTAATGGATGGCAAAACCGTTCGAACCAAAGAGCAGTGGGTTGAAGCGTTCAACTTGAAAAAGCCGCAGCTCAAAGCAGCGCTGGAAGCTCAAAACTTGTTTGAAAAAGTCGAAGGTGACCTCGCGGCTGCGGTGGAGCGTGGTCGGATCAGGGCAATTGAAGAAGGCGTATCTCTCAAAGATCCCAAGACGGCTGTTCCGCAGGCAGTAATGCAGGCGTCAGATGGGGCGTTCTATGTTGCATCACTGATACTCGAACCGCTAAACCCCGCTGTAACCGGGGGATACCAACTTGAGTTCAGTGGTATTTATGATTGGCAAAGCATCGACGCGGGACTCCCCACAAGCAAGCGCAACTCGGTTTCATTCGACAACCCGCATCCGGCACTTAGGGCAGTTGTTGGCAGTGAGTCAGTTGCGTACTTCGACAAGAAGTAAGTTGGCTTTTGGCGCTATTTGCGGCAGTTTTTGATTGCGGCGAGCCTATAGTTTGACTACTGCTACACAGGGCAGCAAAAACAGTGTAAGGTGTGCCTAACATGTTTGCTTCATTTGTGATCGTAATCCGTGAAGGCCTTGAAATCGCATTGATTCTGGCGATTATTCTTGGCTTTCTGCGCAGGACGAATAGAAAAGAACTCTGTAAAAACGTCTACCGGGGTGCCTTGTACGCTGGCGCGGCCTGTGTCGCGGCGTCGTTCCTTTTATGGAGCCTCCTGGGTGGAGTTGACGAAGAAACCATGGAGTTTCTTGAGGGCGTCACCATGGTTGCCGCTGGTGGCATCCTCACGTGGATGATCTTCTGGATGCGAAAGCACGCTTCGTCGATCAAGACAACTCTTGAAACTCGTGCCGCGGCCGCAGCAACCGGTGCAACCATGGCACTGTTTGCAGCTACCGCGGTTGCGCGCGAGGGAATTGAAACCACGCTGTTTCTCTTCGGAGTTGCCGCGCAGGGAGTGAAGGTTTCATCGATCGTTCTCGGAGCCTTCGCGGGCGCCGCGGTTGTGTTTGTTCTGGGGCGCATGATGATCACCCAATCCAGAAGGATCAACCTGAAGAGGTGGTTTTCGATTACAGGGTTTGCGCTTGTTCTCATCGCCGGCAACTCCATTGTTTATGGATTGCACGAATTCAGGGAGTGGAGCGGCGCAGAGGGGCTGCTTGCAGCCAAGCTCTGGAACATTGAAAGCGGAGTTCTGGCCGAGGGCCCCCTAAAAGAGCTGCTTGGAATGTTCGGGTGGGCGCCTCATCCTGAGTGGTGGCGCGTAGCGCTGTTCGTAGGCTACGTGGTAACCATGATGCTTATCCTTAGATGGGGTTCACCTGACGCCGGCGGCGGAGGTAGAGTCGCAGGTATGACAGGTGTCGCCGACAACGTGGATTTTCCAAGGCCAATGAGGCGCGGACTCAGCAAGGCAGCTTCCCTTCATCCTCGATCAGCGAGTCTCTTAAAAGTTAGTACACCATCTTTTTCGGGAGCAAAGGGGGGCGTCAATCGCGCCCCTGCAGACGCGCCAAGCTTTCCCCGCTTCATCGTTGAATCAGAGAAGTAGGGCTTTTTTCTATTAGAGGTTGCTGATCGTAATCGCGGCGAAGCGCGCCCGATAATTTTCAACATTGGAATACGGATCGCCGTTGAGGTTGTAGCTCAGCAGCATAGTTGCAGATGGCTCGCTGCTGAATTCAGGGTGCATCAAACCTCCGTACGAAATCAATCCTGTCGGTATCGGAGCTCGGAAGATAGATGTTGGAGCTCCGAATTCTCCCCAAGGTTCGCTGGATGCTCGCGCAACGAACTCTGCCCGGTCGAACATCGCGCGCCCTGCCAACTGGTGCACGAGCGCGGTTCGACCGTCTGGAAGGCGCACCGCGCTGCAGGGCTGTGAAGGGACGAGAGAAATCGGTGCAGCGTCGTCGGCGTTTGTGCTGAGCTTGCCTTCGGAGGTGCGCCACTGGAGGGCTTCGTAGCCAAGCATGCCGCTTGTCACCTCAGCCACATACAGGTGAAATCCGTGGTTTTCGTCAAATGCATCAGTGTTCAAGTTGCGCTTGGTGCCATAGATGTAGGTCGTGCTGCCATCCGCAAGAACGCAACCACCAGCCGTTGGCTCGTCCCCACCTGACGTTACCGATCTGATCGACTCAAGACGAAGGTCGGGAAGTCTCAGTATGGCCACGTCGACACCTGATCGCTGGAAATCCCACTGTGCCGGTGCATCTGCATCAACGGAGCGAGACATCCGATAAAGAAAGATCTTCAGCTTTCCTCCATCAATCAAAGCAGCGCCTGGCCAGTACCATTCACCGGGATGCATCGAAAGGAAGCTGGTTGCCGAGTAAGGGTTCTTTCCTAGAAGAGTGGTAAGTCTGGAACCGTCTTGAATGACCATTGAGTTGCGAATCATTGGTGCAGTATCAGGCCGTGAGCGATTTTCATTTATCGTGCCAAGAAACGTGTCGCCAAAGAGCCACACGGTGCGCCCATCGGGTAATCGTGCGCTGACTGTGGCATCAGCGCCGGTCCATCCTCCATCGCCGCCGGGGGAATCCCACATTTGAACAAACGACTCCGGCTCATCGGCATCATGTGCAGCTATCGTTGACGACCTCGAGATTGGATTCCATCGCGAGTCGAACTCTTGAACGTTAATGCGGCATTCATCGCTTCGGCCCTCGTTGCCCGAACGATCCACTACACGCACGGAAATTTTGTGTTCGGAAAACGAGTAGCTTGTCAGGTCGACGCTGGTCCAAACACTAGCCGATGTATCACCTGGCAACCCCTTGCTCCAAAACATCCCGGCGCTAACGGTATTTCCATCGACCAGGACCTGAGCTTTGGCAAGAGCCCTATCATCGCTTATGTCTGCGCTGACAATCATGGATCCAGACGCGTCAACGCTGCAAGTCGCTGGCGCAGTGATCTGCGCTGCCGGGGCTTGGAGGTCGTTACGCACATTCACAGTTACGGGGACAGTGGCTATTGCGCTTCCATGCCCGTCAACAATTCGAAGCGCCAATGTATGTCGACCATCTAAAACAGTGTTCGAGTCCCAGACAGTAGCTGAACCCCATGGATGCCAAAACACTCGCTGCAGAGGCGCGCCATCAACCAGAAGTCTCATCCCAACTGGTCCGTTGTTTCGATCGGCTGCAACGACTTTCACAGCGACTGATCCGCTTACGGTGTCACCTTTTTCAGGAGATAAAATCCTTCCGTGAGGAGGCGTATATCCTTGTGCGAGAGCTTCGCTGTCTGGGGGTATGTCTGGATCAACCTGGGCATAATGGAGTCGCGTAAATAGTGAGCCTGATATCTGTTCGCTGCGTAGGACAGCCGCGTTGACTGTAGTGCATCCAAGCAGCATCGAAGTAGCGGCATATAAACAGGTGGCCAGGAAAAGTGGCCACGAAATTCGGCGAAAAATTGGCATAATTATGGTTACCCGTACTCAAAGACCCTGGGGTCTCCCCGAACTTCATTATGTGTCCACTATTTGAAATTGGTCAATGGTTTTGGTGATTGGTGGTAGCCCTAGAACCCCTGGAGCCTCATCAGCCTGTAGAGCGCTACTGAATAAAGCTCCAGCACCTCAGGTGTATCCGCGCGTGTTGGACTTGGCTTTTGGAGCGACGCATTGATGTTGTTTAGCGTGTCGTTGGTCATCTTTAGCTGTTCGCTTGACTGCTCATCGGCGGTTGGAATATGGCTGGTGATAATTTCCTGCGCGGCCTTATTTAGATCGAGAGCTTTTGCGAAAGCGTCTCCGACCGGGTCAGATGGTTTCAGTGTTTCAAGGTCGGATATGACCTTGATTGACTGGTTGACCAAACCGGTTGCGCGGCGCATGTCTGAAATAAAAGGGGATTCGTCGGGCGTCGCGATGGTAGCGCTTACCTGAAACGGAATTGTTTTGGCGCGGGATGGTGCTGCGGGTGTTATCAGTGAAATCATAAGGGGGCTCCTCGTGGGTGTTAGTCGTCAAGAAATAAGTCCCGCAATATTTCAATAGAAGTATTGATGGTAGCTGCTGGCAAACATGGTTGGCTAGGCCAGTGAGTCTAATTGTGGCCCATGGAGTCCTGGCTAATGACCCCAAGGGAGAAGAAGTTAGAGCTAATTGTTATTTTTCAAGGTAGATGTTTGTGTGGCCGTCAAGTATTGCGACCACCCCAGCGGATTCAACATGTTTTGTTGAAGTAAGGCCGTAGCCATTTCTGGAGTTGCTTAGCCCCGTGTTGATGTTAAGGCGGCGCCACTTCGTTGAGGTTCCGTGATTCAGATCGCGGCCCACAAGCTCGTTTGCGTAGAAGCGCCCGTTTCGTTCAAAAACGGCCGCCCCTGGCTTGCTGTCTTTGGTAAGGATTCGCAGCGAATCTATGGCGTCTGCTGCGCTTGAATAACCGCCAGGCTCACCGATTCGCTCACCCGATCGAATCGCTGTCAGCTCTACCCAATTCGGGTCGGCATCCTCAAAATCGAGATTAGAATCATTGAATGACTTGCTTACTGTGCCGAGGTAGATGCCCTGAAGAGCAGGCTCGAACGGCAGGCGGGGCTGAGTTCTAGTTACTTGCATCGAGTGTCCTTCCAAAATGTTAAGTAGTCACGGGCATTGTCAATACATTGACTGGTTGAAGCGACCCTGCGATTTGTGAATGACCAAATTACGCTGCGCCTATGGCCTGGTTCTCCCGTGCCCGCAGCGGCTCAGTCGCCGATCGGGCACGCCATTTCACAGACCTTTGAAAGATCCTGCTTGACTGCTTCAGGAGTAGATTTTGGCCAATCAAAGCCGCTGCCGCCCGTTATGGACTTCCACTTGCCTTTCCGGTATCGCCAAAGGTTGAACTCGACGCCGTCTGATGGTTTGCCAAACTTGATTCTGGTGATCGACCATTTTTTGCTGGCAGTTGATACCCGAATTCTGGTAACGCTGTAGTTGCCTTCAGCGGGTTCGCCATAAAGGGAGTACAGCGCTTTTTTGATTTCGTTTCGTTCGTGTTCGGTCGGTGGGCGATGGCTATGTGCGGTTGATGGAATCGCGGCAAGCAAGGCTAGTATCGCGCTGAAAAACGCCAGAACGGCGACCGTGGTTGACCTGCTAATGATTTGTACCCGCATGGGTTCATTCTATACCTGGTGTTTCATCGAGCATTTCCAGAAGCTTCTTTGTTGTATTCCAATTGCGAATTGTCATAGAGCGGTACGCCTTCGTGCCTGCAATCTTGCTGAGGCGACTTTTTGTTCGTTCAGCGCTCAGGCGCTGTGAGTAGATCACGCCGTCTCCCTGCCAAACACTGTCAACTCCGTCGCGGGGATCAAATACCTTAATGGCCTCGGTGACGGGGATGTCGATGAGGAAGATCACATCGCTGTGATACTTGTCTGGAGCGTCGCCAAATCCTTTGGGGCGATGTTGGATCACGCTTCGAAGTTGATCAACTGTTACTACGAGCACGCGGATGAGCTCGCTATCAAGTGAAAAACACTTTGGAAGCTCCCGCTCAACCAGGGAGCGAATCGCGGCAGCGCCTTTGCGTGAGCTGACAATAGCGTTGCCGCTCTGTATGTATGTGCGCACTCCTGCGAAGCCGAGGTCTGTCAAGAACGCGCGAAGGTCTGCCATTGGCAGCTTGTTTTTTCCGCCAACGTTGATGCCGCGAAATAGGAGGGCATATTGTTTCATTGACTAAGCATCTGCCTTGGTCGCACGATTCCGGTGAAGCCGCGGAATCAGAAATCGTTGAAGTGTAAGTGTAAATATTCCGGCCGCCGCGATGCCCGTGAGATTTATTGCTAACGTAAGGAGAGCCTTCATTGCTTCACCTGCAGCGCCGTAGACAATCAACGCGGCAGCATCGGCCGCAGCGGGAATTGTAGTTACGCTGATCAGCACTCCTACGAGAGTTGCGCTGCGGGCGCTGGTCAATGCAAGAGTGCCTGCCGACCCGGCGATCAAAGCAATGATCAGCGTGAGCCAGTTGGGTGAGGCGACCTCTTTTATCAGACCGTCTCGTATAAGCTCATCCGGGAAGACCCCGGTCGCGCGAAGAATAGCGGTAAACAAAGCAGCTGCTATCACGGCAATCAAAAACCCAGCGGTGACGTTGCGCCACGCTAGCACTGCAGCGCGCCAATGGCCGCTCATGGCGTTTACACAGAAGTTTGCGATTGGCCCAAACTCGGGCCCAATCACCATGGCGCCAACCACGAGGATGGCTGAGTTTGTGACAACGCCGACAGCGCCGAGAAGTGTTGCCAGAACCATGAACGCCAAAAATGTGAATGACAGTTCGATCTCTTCGTCCAGCGTGTCCTGAACGACGTTCCACAGCAGTGCATCGCTTGCGCTGCCTCGCGCTTTCCTTTCAAGCCGCGTTGCGCGATCGTCGAGGTGGGAAGCCGTGCTGCCACCAACGATCAGCGTTGTGTCATCCTTGCCAATGCCGATGGCTTTAAGGTCATCAAGCAGGCAGCTCGCAGCTTCACGTGGTGTATCGCATTGAAGGATGTCTCCCGAAGGGCGGATGGAAGCGCCGCGAAATCTCGCTATGTTCGTTGCGAACGGGCTTTCAGCAAAGAGCCGCTCTGCCTGTTCTGCGATCTCTCCCGTTGCATGGATTTCAACTCTCACGTACGCCATCACTCGAGTCTAACGATTTCGGGCGTATTTGTTCACCAGTTTGGAGCACAACCTACTTTGGGTAGTGGCGATGGAGGTCTGAAACTCAATAGGGAGAAGTAGTGAACATTCGAAGTCATCGCTTAGTTAATTTTACGGGTAGCGCACTCAGGGGTCCCGTGGCTCTTATGTGCGTCGCAATCGCAATCGTATTCGCGCTTGCTCTGCCGAACGCCGCACGCGCCGAGGTTCTTGATTTGAGTGCGATTGGTCAGGATGCTCAGTACCCAGAGATCGAACAGGGGCCCGATGGTAGCCGCCACCTGACTTGGCGGCGCAGCGATGGATCCAACTCCCGAGTGCAGTACGTACGCATATCTGCCGAAGGTGAGCCGGGTCCAGTCTCGACCATTAGTGCGGCGGGTCAGAATGCTAACTGGGCGCATCTGGCGGTGGATTCATTTGGAAATGCTCACATCGTCTGGCATCGGAATGACGGTTCCGTCAATCGGGTGCAGTATGTGAAAGTTGAGGCGGATGGCACCGTCGGCGCTGTTATAACACTCGACGCCGGAGGGCAGGAGACAAATGGCGCTCAAGTCAAGGTCGACTCGCAGAATCGCCTGCATATAGTTTGGTCGAGAAACAATGCCACAAATTACATCATCCAATACGTTCGAATTGCCGCTGACGGCACTGTAGGCGCAATCGATGACCTGAGTAGTGTCGGCCAGAGTGCCTACAACCCCAAGATGGCAGTGGGTGCGGACGATTCTGTTCAAATTGCATGGCAGAGATCGGATGGTTCAAACGACCGCATCGAACATGTTCGCGTTGCGCCTGACGGCGTGGTGGGTTCGGTGCAGCAGATCAGCCCCGCAACAAGCTCAGGTTTAAGTCCGGAGATCGCGATCACAGATGCCGGTATTGCGCACGTTGTATGGCTACAGGACGAAAGTGGTCGATGGACCATTCGCCATGCACTGATTTCCGCCGACGGCACACCCGGCGAATCCATCGGCTTGACGGATTCGAGTGTCAGTTCTTTGAATCCAAGCATCGATATTGATTCAGACGGCGCCGCGCACATCGCCTGGTACACCATTGGTGCGACGGAAAGTCTTGCGCGATATGTGAAGGTTGACGAGACCGGTGTGCCGGGTGCCGTCATCGACCTGAGTAACGCCGAAAGGGATGCGTTTTCTGCGGAGCTACGGGTTGACGATCTTGGATTTGCGCACGTTGTATGGCAGTACGCTGACTACATTCCGGCGTCGCGCCCATTCGCTCCAAATACCTATGCCGACCTCAACTCGGTTATTCAGTATGCGGTCGTTTCCCCTGGGGGCACGGCTGCGACCCCAGCAACGCTAAGCGACGAAGCGCAGGACGCTTGGGCTCCGGAACTGGTAGTTGATCCCACCGATTTTCAACCAAGAGTTACCTGGCATCGTTGGAACGGCACCGAGTTCATAGTGCAGTTTGTGCACGCAGTAGCGTTACCAGGTGTCACGCCAACAAGCCACGACTTTGGTGTTCAGGTAACGAGCTCCGGCGCAACCACACCGCGTGTCGTAACAGTGACCAACGAAGTTGCTGCTGGTCTTCCGGTTGTGGTAGCGGCACCCTCAATTTCAGGAAGCGGAGCGGCTGCGTTCAGCGTTGCGTCAAACACATGCTCCTCAAGCTTGGCGCCGGGAGCAAGCTGTGAAATCGGAGTCGTGTTCGACCCGACGGCGGCCGGTGCGGCGTCTGCGCAGCTTGACCTCCTGGTCAGCGGATCGGACCAGGCATTCTCTGTCGCGTTGACCGGAACAGGCACCGATCCGGTTACGAACACAACTACAACGACAACGACAGATACCAACAGCAATGACGAGCCTGATAACACCAGTGATGCCATCCAGTGTCCAGCTGGCACGAGCAAGAGAGTGACCTGTTCCAAGATAACCACAGCAGTGCGCCGCAAGTATGGTTGCGCCGCAGGCGAGGAGCGTGGCTACCTCATGGTCGGTACCAGTGGTCGCGAGACATTTGTTGGCACTTCAAAAGGCGACATCATCGTTGCTCGCGGTGGCACCGACACCATTCGCTCAGCAAAGGGCGCTGACTCGATCCATGCAGGCGACGGCGCAGACAATGCCTTTGGTGGCGCAGGGGAAGACTGCCTTCGAGGGGACGGTGGTAACGACGTTCTGCGAGGCGAAGGTGACGATGATGTCATTCGTGGCCACGAGGGCGAAGATCGTGTGCTGGCGGGCGCCGGCAACGACAAAGTCTACGGAGGACCAGGCGCTGACACCGCCTTTGGTGGCTTTGGTAACGATCACCTCCATGGCAATGAAGGTCCCGATCAACTGTTTGGTGAGGCAGGTGATGATCACCTGTTCGGAGGCATCGGTCCCGACATCATTTTGCTTGGTGGCACAGGTGTCGATGTTCTGCAATGGGAGATTGATTAGTGCCGAGGTTTTACTCCCGCGCATCTGCGGTAAGGAGTTGTTAGTTCAGCGGGCGTGACCCGAGTTAAACCCCGAGAAGTGAGGAGTGAGCATGGGGCTCATCAAGGCAGTAGCAGGCGCAGTTGGCGGCACTCTGGCGGATCAGTGGAAAGACTTTTATACCGTGCCAAATTCCTTGGCGCCGACCGCGGCATTGTTCGCGGCTGAGGCAGCTGGAACCAACGAAGGTCGCGGTTCCAACAGCAAGGCATCAGATGGAATCATTACCAACGGCAGTAAGATAATTGTGCCCGAGGGGTACGGCCTTATTCTGATGGAAGACGGCGCGATCACGGGATTCGTCGCAGAGGCAGGCGGCTATGAGTGGAACTCAGAGGCTCAGGACTCAGAGTCAATCTTTGCGGGTGACGGCATTGTCAGCCCGCTCATCAAAACGTCATGGGAGAGGTTTAAGTTTGGCGGCCGCCCCAGTGCGCAGCAGCGTGCATACTTTGTAACTCTTAAGGAGTTGCCGAACAACAGATTTGGCACGCAGTCTGAAATCTATTGGGATGACGCCTACATGAATGCTCAGGTTGGTGCAATCACACGCGGTACCTATACGCTGAAGATCACCGACCCGATCCTGTTTGTTAAGAACTTCGTGCCTGCGACATACCTCGAGCCTGGCATGGTATTCGATTTCACCGATGTTGAGAACGATGCCGCAGCTCAGCTCTTCAACGAAGTCGTTGGCTCGCTTGCGCCAGCCTTCTCGATGTATACCAACGACCCGTCCAAGGGTAATCGCATAACTAAGATCCAGCAGGATTCAGTTGGCTTCGCTAAAAGCCTCTCAGATGCAGTTGAGCAGAACTACCAGTGGGCCACTGCACGCGGCCTGGTGATTCAGAGCACGGCGATCATTGCGATCGAGTATGACGAAAACACTCGCGAGCTTCTCAAGAACGTGCAGCGTGCCGATGCGCTATCTGGTGCGCGCGGCAACTCAAACCTGCAGGCGTCCGTTGCCGCTGGCTTCGAGAGTGCTGGTGAGAATGGAGGCGCCGGTGGTTTGATGGGGCTCGGTATGGCAGCCGGCGTAACTGGCCTTGGGGGCTTGCAGCAGCCAGTGCCCGGCGTTGGTGCGCAGAGTGTGCCGGCACAGCCAGCCGCGACTGCAACTGCAGCCCCGGCAGCGGCAGACCCAATGGCACAGATTGCCAAGGCCAAGGAGATGCTTGACGCCGGCCTGATTACGCAGGCTGACTTCGATGCTGTGAAGGCCAAGGCCCTCGGGCTGTAAGTGCGGGGTGACCGACCATGACTGAAACACCATCTGTGCCACCATCTGGAGACCCTACGGGCGAATCTATTGGCAACCCGTCTGGCTCTGAAAACGGGCAGGTTGCGGCGCCACCGGCTGATGCCTCGCACCAGACAATTGATACGGCAAACAAGGATCTGGCAGACGGACTCAACAGGTGCCCGGCGTGTGGTTCCACCGACGTACAGCTTCGAGCCTCAAGCTCAAAGCTGATGTGCCTGTTCTGTCGGCACGAGTGGTCTGAAGGCAAGATCGACGACATAGTCGGCGGCAGCGATGGCATTGATGAGCTTCAAGGCACGCACGTAGCGTCTGGTGCAGCAAACATTGCCGCCGATGCAGCGGACGTGGTTACGCTCAAGTGCGGAGGTTGTGGTTCTGACGTTGTGGTCAACGTTGACGAAACAACCTCGGCTCGGTGTCACTGGTGTCGACACGTGCTAACCATCAATGAGCAGGTGCCAAACGGCGCCGTGCCTGATGCCGTGCTTCCGTTCTCATACACTCGTGATCAGGCAGTGAAGGCAATTACGGAGTTTGCTGGCAAGCGCAAGATGTTTGCCGACAGAAAGTTCCTCGCGGACTTCAAGCCCGGTAACGTTGTTGGGGTTTACCTTCCGTACATGGTGGTCGACAGCAACGTAAGCGCCAAAATCACTGGGCAGGGCGAGATTCTGACCAACACGTATCGGGAGAAGCGCGGTGATGACGAAGTGGTCTACTACGACGCTGACGTCTACCAGGTCGACCGTCATATCGACTTCATTGTCGACGATCTCATCATCGAATCATCAGATGAACGAGCCGACATGAACACTCTCGTCAATACCAATAATGTGATCAACGCAATCTTGCCATTTGACACAAAAGAGGCTGTTCAGTGGAACGCAAACTATCTCGCGGGCTTTACTTCCGAGAAGCGTGACAAAGACGTTGAAGCAGTAAAGCCGGTGCTGGAAAACCAGCTGCTATCAATTGCCCGATCTGAGATCTACGACTCAACGAGCCGCTATGACCGGGGTGTGCGCTGGGAAACTGAAGACCTCGATCTTCATGGGTCAAGATGGGTTTCAATGTACATGCCAGTCTGGCTCTACTCCTACTATCATGAGAAAAAGGGTAAGGGGATGGTGCACTACATCGCGGTGAATGGCAGAACTGGTGCAACCATGGGCAGTATTCCGGTTTCCCATTGGAGGCTGCTGTTTGCTGCAATATTCGCCGGCACAATTGTTGAAGGTATTGCCATCGCGATCCTGGGGGCGTTGTCATGAGTTTTTTGCTTTCGCTTGGGGATATGGCCGCATCGGTGCAGATCCTCGCGAGCTCTGATTCAGGCGGCTGGCTGCTCCTTGCAGGGCCAGTCGTAGGTGGCGCAATTTATGGCGGTCTATACACCTACTACCGCAACACGGATAAATCTCACCAGTTTGAGCGCACCACCAGCATCGACGCGAAACCTGTTACGGGAAATGATGTGAAGATTGACGAGGTTCACAGAACCAAGCGTACAAGCATCTCTGGTAACAATCGCAGCGACCATCGTGAGCGAGTGCAGCGGGTAGGTTGAGAGAAACCTACGGGGTGAACCGCACCGCACTAGTAACTGGATCAGCGCGTCGAGTTGGGCGCGCCATTGCCGAACGTCTTGCAGAAGATGGTTGGCGAGTGATTATTCATGCGAGGCAACCAGAAGCCGCGAAACAAACCGCCGCTGCGTTTGGTGGTGCTGCGGTCGCCGGACTGGGAGCAGACCTGGCTGAAACCGCAGAGATCGAGCGACTGGCATTGGAGGTTATTGAGCTCGTAGATGGCAGTTTAGATCTGCTTGTGAATGCCGCGTCGACTTTCGAAAAAACAGTGCCATGGGAATCTGCTCGTGCCATGGAGTGGTCGCGAGCGTTCGACGTAACTGCGCGTGCGCCATACCTGTTGACCGCGGCACTGGTGCCGGCGCTGTCTGCAGGTGAAGGTGGTTGCGTGATCAATATCAGTGACCAGTCGCCTCACGAAGCATGGCCAGATTGGCCTCTTCATGCAGCCGCAAAAGCCGCTCTCGAATCGCTTACAGCAACTGGAGCTCGTGCGCTTGAGCCTTATGCCATTCGCGTGAATGCAGTAGCGCCAGGAACAATCATGGTGCCCGATAATTGCTCGCCTGATGCTGTGCCCGAAGGTGATCGAGCTGCACGGCAACTACAGGAATTTCTCGATGCGATTGTTTCTATTGCCAATGATCACAATCGTAATGGAGAAGTTCTGCATTGTAATCCCGGGCATCACTGAAAGAATGGGTCCATGGTTCATTCAACAGATAAGATTCATATTGCGTTCTCCTCGACCGTTTACGCAATCGACGACACGTTGCTTGTGCGTCTTCCTGAAGTAGAGAGCAAGAAGCTTCATTCACGCGGTCAGGTATCGGTTGTAGGCAGTATTGAAGGTCACGAGTTCCAAACCGTGGTCGAGCCAGATGGTGTGTTTGGGCATTGGATAAGGATTGATGATGATATGCAGCGCCGCGCCAAAGTTGGTGACGGCGATCAGGTAAACATCACAATCACCCCGGTAAAGGAATGGCCCGAGCCCGTGGTGCCTGCAGACCTGGGCAAAGCTCTCGACGGCGCTCCTGGCGAAATTCAGCAGCTGTGGAATGACATAACTCCGATGGCTCGCTGGGAGTGGGTGAGATGGGTGAATGAAACCCGCAATGCAGATACACGAGCCAAGCGCATTGCCGTCACCATCTCCAAGATGGAGAACGGAAAACGCAGACCCTGCTGTTTCAATCTGGCCGGGTGCACTGACCCTGCGGTGTCACGAAGTGGCAAGTTGCGAGGCGTGAAGTAGCGAATCGGTGATCGTAATATCCGCAAATCCTCCAACAGCGGCAGGTTGCGGCAGCCGACCAACCATCGTGTTTCGAAGTGTTCAAATTTATTAGGTTTTCTTAGGTCAATTTGTGATTCCATAGATAATCGGTATGAAGTATTGTTGAGGTTTTTCGAGGAATTGGGAGGTTCGCGTGACAAATCATCCAGACGAAATGCCTACACCAGATCGGTCGCCGGAAACCGATGCTGGCGAAAAGGATAAGAGCATATTCAGCTTAAAAGGCACCGCATGGTCGGTCGCCTTCCTGGGTGCCGTAATTGTTGTGTCCTGGATTCTGGCATTTGGCCTGTTGGAGGTAAGAAGGTAATGAAACTTCAAGCAGTTGAAAAATGGTGGCTACGCATTGGTGTATCAATGCTGTTCCTGTTCTTTGTTGTGGCCGTCGTCGATGCATTTGTAATGGGTAACGCCACACCTCATGGCATGAAGATGGTCGACCCGCAGAAAGTATCCACAACTCCTCCGTTTGACAAGCCAGGGATCATTTCCAGCAAGGGGAACAAATACAAAGTAGCAATCGTTGCTTACACGTTTGGTTTCAGGCCTGCGAACCTAACCATCCCTGAAGGCGCGGAAGTTGAATTTCAGATTGCAACCAGTGACGTCGTTCACGGCTATCAGATCCCCGGCAAGACCAATGTTAATGCAATGGTGATTCCCGGTTTTGTTACAACGGTCAAGCAGACTTTTTCCAAGCCGGGTCGCTACCTGGTTCTCTGCAATGAGTATTGCGGCATGGGTCATCAACACATGACGATGCATATTGATGTTAAGAAGAAGGGGTCACGATAATGTCATCGAACGCTGCTCGAGATTTTGATCAGAAAGACGTGTCGTTGTTTCGCAGCATGCGGCTGCTTGGCAACAATCCGCTGCGAGTAAGCCGCCTGGACGGCAAGCTTGTGCTCGCACACATGTACTTTGCGTTCGTGGCGCTGTTGATCGGTGGAGTCGCCGGGCTTCTTCAATCCATGGAGAGAAGTGGTCGAATAGAGCTACCTGGCTGGCTTAACTACTATGAGCTCCTAACGGCTCATGGTGTTTTGATGGCACTCGTATTCACAACCTTTTTCATCATTGGGTTCCTCTATGCGGGAATGTCGGTAACCACGGGAGGTGAGCTTGCGCCCGGCACAAGATTA
The DNA here is from genome assembly GCA_964440595.1 of uncultured Gaiellales bacterium. Taxonomy (GTDB): domain Bacteria; phylum Actinomycetota; class Thermoleophilia; order Gaiellales; family SKUG01; genus CAYTTD01. The sequence goes on along the minus strand of CAYTTD010000002.1, from coordinate 3,929 downwards.
ATGGGATGGATAGGCTTTCTGTTGATGGCCGTTGGTGTTTGTGTGGCTACGGTGCCAATACTCCTGAACAAGGCATCCGTTCTTTACACCTTCTATGCGCCAATGAAAGCTGCGCCAGCGTTCTATATTGGCTTGACACTTGTTGTGGTTGGCTCGTGGGTTTCGGGCTGGGGCATCTTCATGGAGTACGCCGGATATTCCACGCATAAGGGCTACCGATCATCGCCACTGTTTACATTCATGGCTGTAACAACAATGCTTGTCTGGCAGATAGCAACGCTCGGCGTCGCTGCTGAAGTCCTGCTGCAGTTAATACCATGGTCTCTTGGCTGGACTCCGGTTGTAAACGTTTTGCTCAGCCGAACGCTCTTCTGGTTCTTTGGCCATCCGTTGGTTTACTTCTGGTTGCTTCCTGCCTACATGGCGTGGTACCTGGTAATGCCTCGCTTGATCGGTGGCAAGGTATTCAGTGACCCGCTGGCTCGGATGAGCTTCCTGATGCTGCTTGTGTTCAGTATCCCGGTCGGCCTTCATCACCAACTTATGGAGCCCGGCCTTGAGCCCGGCTTCAAGGCAATTCAGGTTGGTCTGACCCTCGCTGTTGCCATTCCGTCGTTGATGACTGCGTTTTCGTTGTTCGCAACAATGGAGCGAGCAGGGCGCGCGCGTGGATTCACCGGATTGTTCGGGTGGCTTCGTGGCTTGCCGTGGAAGGACGCGAGGTTTCTCGCACTCTTTATGGGGATGGTTGTGTTTATTCCGGGTGGAGCCGGAGGCATTATCAATGCAAGCCTTGGCTTGAATGCTCTCGTCCATAACACGTTGTGGATCACCGGTCACTTTCACCTGACGGTGGCCACAGCTTGCGCGTTGACGTTTTGCGGGGTGGCGTTCTGGCTTGTTCCACATGCATCCGGGCGCGTGTTCACCCGCAAGGCCAACAAGGTTGCACTTGTGCAGGTGTGGCTGTGGACCATTGGCATGGGAATAATGAGCACTGCCATGCACATCGTTGGTCTCTTTGGGGCTCCGCGGCGCACGTCATACGTCAAGTACTCGGGCGATAGCGTTGCCAGCAGTTGGGATGCATACGCCGTTGTTGCATCCGTCGGTGGCACTCTGCTCTTTGTTTCAGTGTTGCTCGCAGTTGGACTGGTCTTTTACCTCGGCCTGTATGCGCCAAAAGGTGAGAGCGAATTTCTCTTGGCTGATGCAGAAGAGACTTCCGAACAAGTCTCAAACCGATTGATGCTTCTTCTTGAGCGATGGCGTGTTTGGCTTGGGGTTATCGTGGTATTGATCATCGCCGCATATGGCGTGCCAATTGGGCAACTTCTAACCATGCATGATCCAGGGTCACCTCCGTTGGTGACTTGGGGTACTGCTGACCAGCCAAAGTCAAAGCCAACGAAGAAGGGCAATTCAGCCGGCGAGATTAAAAGTTCGCTCGCAAAGATCGAGCATGCCGACTCATCGCGAAGCCTGTTTTCACAGACCTGCGCATCTTGTCACGAGTTGTCAGATGCGAAATCAAGCGGGGCTATTGGACCGGTGTTGAACAATGGTGCCTATACCGCTGATGCCGTTCTTGAAAAAATTGAAAAGGGTGGTGGCAGCATGCCGGCTGGTCTCCTCAAAGGTGCTGACGCAGAGGCTGTGGCCGAGTACGTTGCGGTGGCTAGTGGTGGCGAGGCGCCAACAGACGATCATTCTGGTGCCGGAGGGCATTGAGGTACAAGACGATTTTGATTTCAGGTTGCGCTTGGCAATGCACTGCGAATAATCGTCATCGCGCCTGACAGAGCTTGACGTGCTGAGATGGCAAGCAGGTTTGCATCCTTGTGACTCGTTGGGCTTGTTCCAAGCTTGGTTGTTTGCACCAGTGCTTCAGCGGCTTGGGGAAGTGCTTTTTCGGCAATTGGTCGGAAGGAGGAGCTCCCAACACTAACCTTGCCAAGTTGCAGAAGTCCGAATGAAATTTCATCAATTCCTGTTGGTGTAAGCATCTGTCGGGCTTCGCGGGATGCGTCGCCGATCGCAACCAGTGCCGTTTCGCTTCTGCGAAACGAGTTGTAGGCTGCAAAAAGATTGGCCTGCGGTGTTGACTTGGTTTTGGTGACCATCTGAACTCCTGGTAGGGGTGATCGCGCAGCCGTGACTGTTGACAGCGGTGGTGTGTCACTCTAGCCGAAAAGCAAAGTTTTTCGCGGTGTGGCGTTGCCTTTTGACCGGCCGGGCCCCTGTGTGAACCCCGAAGAGGCCAGCCGGTCAAATCCCTAGGCTTTCGCGTTTTCCTGCCCTTTGGTCTGATTGGTGGATGGGCAAGCTACACCATAGTTTTCGCAAGCGGCGCCGTTGGACTCAATGCGCTCTTGATAATCCTGCTGCGAAAAGGTGCGAATGCTGTTTACCTCCCAGGTTCCTGGAGGCAACAATAGCTCTTCGAGGGGCTTGAGGTGCTCTGTCACCTCAAGCCCACCGTGAAGCTCTCTCACCTCCAATACCTTTCCAGCGGCCGTGTCCATGATCATTTCGACTGCGCGCGGAGGAATGATCATGGCGCCATCTGAGGCGCTGACCGTTGGAACATCTGCCACCTTGGTATCATCAATCGAGCTCAGATCAACGGCTGGCAACTCGATGCGAACGGCCTCGCCCCGGCGACCTAAGGTGTCTTTCTTGACGCCCAAGTACCTGGCACCTTTTACCTTGGCAAGCCTCCGAAATACGAGCGAGCGTACCTCGGGTGTTGTGCGAGCATTTGTTACCAGATGGGTTAATTGATGTGTAGTCCAGTTGAGATTGGCGTACTCCGGATTAATTTCATCCAGCTGGCCAATGAGCCTGTCGCTGCGCAGCTCTTCGAGGGTCTCGTCTATTACCTCTTGCAGAGACTCAGGGCTTTTGTTCAAGCTTGCAATTGTAGCCGGCGTTGGGTGCAGGCCTTCGTCTCTAACGTCTCTGCCGATCCGAACTTCCTCGGTGCTTGATTCGATGATCTCGCCGCTTTTGCTTATCACGCGCGTATGTATAGTTGAGCCTTTGCCCGCGATCTTGTCGTACTCAGAGATCTGGGCTGCTTCGCCCTTGCCATTCCAGTCGGGAAAAAAGACGATGGCTAACTCGATGCCATCTGGGCCGATCCAATCTTCCCAGATAAGGTCGTGGCCGCTTGGCTTTCCATTCACAATGAATCTGTCGGTTGATACAACGTGCAGGAATCCTCGACCGTCATCTATTGGAGAGGTTTTCGTCTCAAGGGCTTGTGACATGCCAACCATTGTTTTTTCTGCCGCGGTGGTCTCTTCTGTGGTTAATGAACCGGCGGCGAGCAACGGCGCAGTTTTTCTACTTGAACCACCGTCGCTTTGCTCACGAATTGGTGTCATCATTAGTACGGCAAACAATGCGCTCGCGGCAACTGCCAGCGCTGCTCCACCATAGACAAAACGCTGTCGGTGATGGGGGCGAGGTTTCGTGTCGTTTATTTCAGCCTTGCGCCTGGCTTCGTTGACTATGTTCTCAATTTCAGTCTGCTGAGAAATTCTAATGGCTCCTACCTCGCTGCGAATAATGTCGTCTACGATATGAGTGTCATTGTTCCTCATTTCTGGCCTCCTTGCGGGATTGGGTAACCGTTGATTGCGAGCAACCCCTGCATTTGCTCGCGTGCCCGGCTAAGTCTCGATTTAGCAGTGCCTTTTCTGATTTTCAGTGCTCTGGATATTCCATCAATACCAAGGTCAGCTACAGCGCTCAGAAGTAGCGCTTCGCGTAATTTTTCGGGCAGAGAATTCAGGGCCGCCAATACCCTTGGGTCGCACGGAAAGTTGTCAAGGTCCGCGTGGTCAGTGAGATGGGGTTGTGTGTTTGTCAGTGCGTTTATTTGGCGTCGCCACTTCTCCTGACGCTCCGAATGCCTCAGAAGA
>CAYTTD010000001.1:12690-28216 GCA_964440595.1 uncultured Gaiellales bacterium | reverse complement strand
GAGCTCTGGGAAGCGCAGGTCGTAGCAAATGGTCATCCCCAGTAGAAGTTCATCAGCGACTTCGGTAACTACCACCTCATTGCCACGCCGTTCACACTCGCTCTCGCGATAGGTAACGCCGCCAACTTCAACGTCGAACATGTGAATCTTCTCGTAGCGAGCAACCAACAGGCCGCCCGGGTCTATCAGCACACTCGTGTTGCGAAGCAGTTCGTCGCCGTCGATCTTCTCCACAATACTGCCGGCGACCACCCAAGATGAGTGTCTCGTCGCCAGAGAACGCGCCAGGTCAATTGATTGTGAGGAGGATGTTGCGCCAGATGACGCTGCGTAGCTGATGACCTCTGCACCACTATGCAGCACGTCAGGCTCACCGATCACATTCCACTTTTCGGGAAGAACGATTAGCCGAATATCAGCATCCGCAGTTCTGGCAGATTGGCTGCCGGGTTCTTGCTCGCACGGCGCAAGCAGGGTGATTAGCTGCTCGTGGTTGCGCGCAACATCACCCGTCGAATGCATCTGAACACAGGTGACATGAACAATCATTGGGCGGCAGGAGCGCTACTGTCGCTGGCCACGAGACTGATTCTGAACATCGAGCGCAGCGGCGGCAGCGAGCGCTGCAGCAAAGTTTGAGTCAAGCTGGTCTGCAATGTTCTTTGAGATGACCTTGGCATTGCGCACGGATGCAAGGATGTCAGCGCGCTCCATTGGCCACGTTGCCGCTATGTCTTTCGATGATAGCCGAGCCTCAGCAGCCGCAACTCCACCGCCCGCACGAGCGATCAAGGGCAAAAACTGGTCATTGTCTTTGCTGGCGTCGCTGGCGATTGCCTCTGATGCGGCCGTGATTACCTCATTGGCAGATCTGATGTCGGCAACCATTGCTCGCACTCGGTCAACATCTGTGAAGTGCTGGCGCATGCCGGTCTCAACCGAGGCGAGAATCTCGACGCCGCTTCGGAGTGCGGCCGATGCTGCCGGGTTTGTCCAGGATGCGAGTGAGAGAAGCGGAGAAGGCTCGCCTGTGGAGGGATTGGGAGAACCAGACGCTGGCGGTTCAGGCTCAGACGCTGGCGGCTCAGCACCAGATGCAGGCGGCTCCGGGCCAGTCGCAGGGGGTTCAGTACCAGTGGCTGGCGGCTCTGGCTCAGCGGCAGGAGGTACCGGAGCAGGAGGCGTCGCTGGGGCCTTGGCAGGCGCAGGCGCTTGCAGGTTCTTTGGACCAACTACTGCTGAAATATGCATTTGGAATTCCTCCAACTGTTAAATACACCGGGTGTTCAGCCAAAAAAATACACTTAGATGAGTGCAAAACATGTTTTATCCTTGTCCAGATGGCCCACGTTAGGCAAAGGCGCGGCCGTCGATGCCCAGTAAACTGCTACGATGACAGTCATGGCTGAACTAACCGAACCAGAGATGCTCACCAGCGGTGAGCTTTTTGATCGCACCAATGAAGCTCTTCAGGAGGTTCGCCCACACATAGTGAATGACGGTGGTGACGTAAAGCTCCTGGGCATTGAGGATGAAGCCGTAGCTATTGTTGAGCTTTCCGGGCGATGTGTTGGGTGCCCAATGTCTGAGATGACCGTGCGGTATGGAATACAGTCACACCTCCAGTTGATGGTACCTGAGATTCTGGCAGTGGACGTTGAGTTTGCGTCGTAATGACCAGTTGAGGTAATCGTCAACCATGTTGCGGTATTATCGAAGTCATTAGATTTCGGGGTGTGGCGCAGCTTGGTAGCGCGCTCCGTTCGGGACGGAGAGGCCCCCGGTTCAAATCCGGGCACCCCGACTCTTCAGCTCAAAACCATTCTGAGCGCTTCAAGCTCAACAAGATCAATCATTCGGGCGACCTCTTGCCGGAGCCCTGATAGTGCTACCAGGTCTACACCGTCGCCACAGGAGATTCTCGCCTCGGCCAAGGCTCGCACACCTGCGCAGTCGACGAACTCCAGGTCTGACAGGTCGAATTCCACCACTCGCCTTTCGAGCGAGTTTATCGCTGGAATCAGATCATCTGAACAGGTGAAATCAAGTTCACCACTAATCTCAATCACAGAATGTTCAACCGGCCCTCGTGCGATAACCCGCGCAGTACCAAGCCCAATAGAGCATGAGCGCTTTCTGGTAGCGCCAGCATTGGCTGCTTTGCTGGTTATCCCCCACATATGGCGGGCCCCTTCCCTAACCGGGTGATGCTGATACTGCAGTGATTTTCCCCAAAATCATTTGCAGCGTTCGTGCCTCCCCAAGGCAACTGATCACCGATCTCAAGGATCATCCCACCCCGCAATCAAAATTGCAACAGGCACGCAGGCCACCATGGCTTGCACATCCAGCGCAGGTGTGTCAGTCAGATGGTGCGACTGACACACCCATAATCGCCAAGCAACCTATGCCACGGGATTCAGGGCCTCGTCTGGCACCCCAGAATCATGTGAGACAGAGGCGACAGAGGTCGCGACATCTTGAGCTTCATCCACCGGTTCAACGGTAGCTCTTCTGGCAGACAGCAACTGCACACGAGACGCAACTATTTCAACTCTTGAGTGACGCTGACCTTCGACCTGCCACGTTGAGTGATGAAGACGCCCCTCGACGGCAATGCGCCTTCCGATTCCAGCGTACTGTGCAACTACCTCGGCCTGCCTCTCCCATGTAACCACAGTGAAGAAGTCCGCCTGATCGCCGCCAGGACGGGAAACGGCAAATCTGAAGCTGCACACGGATCTTCCCGAGGGTGTCTTCTTCAGCTCTGGCTCAGTGGCGACATTACCTATCAGCGCAACACAATTCATGTTCTTCAACCTCCTGACTTTGGTCGGCTTATCCGACGTTTTCTTGCTCAGCCTGAATGTTTCAGGAAACACAGTGGAGGAATATGCGCACTACGTAACAAAACAGGAAAAAATCTCCCACAAAAAACAACCTTCACAGGAAAGCAGATACCAAATTGGCAGCAACAGCACAGACCATTGAGACCTTTGTAAACGAGCTGCTTGAGGCCGACAGATACCGCGACTACGGTCCAAATGGCATTCAGGTTGAGGGGCACCTGAATCCAATATCCAAGATCTGCACAGCAGTGTCCTGCACGGAAAGTGTTTTCGCTCAGGCCGCTGCAGAAAGTGCCGACGCCCTGCTCGTTCATCACGGACTGTTCTGGAAGAGCACACCCCAAGCAATCACCGGGGTGATGCGTCGTCGTCTGGACGTTCTGTTCAAAGGCAACATCAGCCTTTTGGCATGGCACCTTCCACTTGATGGCAGCTATCTGCTCGGCAATAACATACTGATGCTGAACGCGCTGGACGCCGTAACTTCAACAGAGAAGACATTTGGCTCGCTCGACTCCACTCCCGGTATTGGACGTTACGGCACCGTTGCCACCGCCCTGACCACTGGCGAACTGGCAGCACGTGTTACAGCCGCAACGGCAGGACTGCTGCCCGCCCCTGCTCAGGCTCCACTGGTACTGGGCGCAGAGAGGTCTGACATCACTGAGATAGCCGTTTGCAGTGGCGGTGGCGGGCACTTTCTCGAAGAAGCCGCTGCCCTGGGGGCACACGCAATCATCTGCGGAGAACCTGAGGAACCAACCAACGCGCTTGGCAAAGAGTTGGGCGTGAGCGTCATCGCAGCAGGTCACTACGCAACTGAAACACTTGGAATATTCGCCTTGGGAGAACACCTGTCAAAACATTTTGGGTTCGAGCACAAGTTTATTGCCGACCAGAATCCTGTTTAAAAAGCCAGAGATCAGTCTGGCCAATCTGACATGATCACCGTGTGTTTTTATATGGTTGAAGGGGCATAGGGGAAGCAAGCCGCCATTACCAGAGAGGAATAAAAGATGGCTAATACGATCAATCGACTGTTCAGCGACTCAATCAACGAGTACTCAACCCGAGCCGCCTACTCATGGCGACAGGGAAACAGCTGGGCCGAGATTTCATACCGTGACGTTGGCGAGAGGGTATCTCGCATTGGCGCCGGCCTTCTCTCTCTTGGTTGGGCACAAGGTGATCGCATTGCGATACTGGCCAACTCAAGGCTTGAGTGGAGCCTTTTCGACTTCGCAGCACTCGGCGCTGGATTGGTGGTTGTACCCATCTATCAGACGAGCGCGCCAGACGAGTGCTCTTACATCGTGTCGGACTCAGGAGCTCGTGCGCTTGTCGTTGAAAACGCAGAGCAATGGGATCGCATAGCAGAAGTACATGGCGAGTTTGAGAACCTCGACCGAATAATCCTCCTTGATGCCACGGGAGTAAAAACTGACGGCAAACGAATAGTCGCTTTGTCTGATATCGAATCGCTGGCAACGCCAGAGCTTGAGCAGAAGTGGCACGAGACAGCAGACTCAGCCAAGCCAGACGACCTTGCTACCTTTATCTACACGAGTGGAACAACTGGGCCACCAAAAGGATGCATGATCACTCATGGCAACTATGCCGGACTCTCTGATCAGGTAATCGATGCCGGCCTCGGATTCATCAAGGAAGACATCATCATCCTTTTCCTTCCCCTCGCCCACAACTTCGCGCGGCTTATTCAATTCGTCTCGTTCCAGGTAGGCGGTAAGATGGCGTACTCGTCCGTTCCAACCGTCATGGAAGACATGGCAGAGGTCAAGCCCACTATTCTGCCTAGTGTTCCTCGCGTATTCGAGAAGGCGCATACACGCATCAGCGGTATGTTCGCCGAGGCGACGGGCCCCAAGGCGAAGCTGATCAAGTGGGCCATGAAGCAAGGAGCCCTTCGCGGGAAGCACGTACAGCGAGGGAGAAGCGTACCTGCAGTTCTGGCTGCGCAGTACGCCCTTGCTCACAAGCTGGTCTTCCATAAGATTCATGATCGCTTCGGTGGAAGCGTTCGCTTCTGCGTGTCAGGCGGTGCGCCACTCAGCCGTGAGGTTCAGGAGTTCTTCCTCGCATGTGGTCTGCCAATTCTCGAGGGATATGGCCTGACTGAAACAACTAGTGCGCTCACTGTGAACCGCCCGAATAACTTCCGTGGTGGCTCTGTCGGATTGGCTCTTCCACGCACTGAAATGAAGACGGCTGATGATGGTGAACTTCTGGCAAAAGGCCCACAGATTTTCCGAGGTTACTGGAACAATGAGGCGGCTACAAAAGAGATGTTCACGTCAGATGGTTGGCTCATGACCGGCGACATAGGAGAGATTGATCGTCAGGGCTTTGTCTATATCACTGACCGCAAGAAAGACATTATCGTCACAGCAGGCGGAAAGAACATTGCTCCACAGAATGTTGAGAACGCGCTGAAAGCTGTTCAGCACATCTCACAGGCTCTGGTGTACGGAGACAGAAAGCCGTATCTCGCGGCGCTGCTTACCCTGGATCCAGTTGAGATGGAGGCATTCGCCAAGCAACATGGCCTTCCGAACGAAATGATCGAACTCATCGCCAGCCCAAAGGTTATGGATCTGGTTGGTCAGGCGGTTGAGAAAGTCAACAGCGAACACGGCCGCGTAGAGCAGATCAGGCGCTGGAGGCTTCTGCCAATCGACTTCACCGTTGAGACCGGAGAGCTGACACCGACTTTGAAGCTGAAGCGCAAAGTGGTGTGCGAACGGTACGCATCAGTGATTGACGAGATGTACGGCGACAACGCACCAGATTTCAGCGCCGTTACGGATCCTGAAATCCTTCGCCTGCAACAGGAGTTGGCTGCGGCCGTCTAGGTGTCGTTTCTGGTTGTCAGATCTTTCTGAGGGTAGCCGGGTGAACAAGATTGTTCTCTCGAGACGACCGAACAAGCTTTTCAAGCTTCTGATCAGTCTCAAAGCTACCTGATCGCGCTGTAACCAAAAAGTAGGCCGCTGCCGCGAACGCTGTTAAAGCACCTAGCAAGAACAGTGCACTAATCATCTTTGCCTCACATCCTCCACACCGGGGGTAATCGTCCTACCTGTTCGTCGTGCGCGCGCGGATGAAGCGTTTCACACGGATTGCGGAAACACATGCCACTCAATGATTCGATACACCGGAGATAAGGGCGAGGAGACAACACCCCACGCATTACGGGAGGACAGAAGTCATGGGAACTATTGCTGGAATTGACATACCCAAGATCAGCATGCCTGATTTTTCACCGGGCACAAAAGAACTCCAGACTGCCGGCGGAGTCGGCGCAGGAGTCGGACTTGCTACAACGCTCGGAATGATCAGCGTTGAAGCACGCGGCAGCAAGATGTCGATGCTCGGCACTGCGATTGCAGTTAGCGCAGCAACAGCAGGAGCCACCGCTTTTCTCAGTAACGGAGAACCAAATTTTGCGGCTGCAGGAGTTGGCATTGGAGCCGGCATCATTGCAGGCGGCGCTATTGGCGCAGCGATGGGCCGCGGCCTCGGAAACGGAATGCGTCTCGCCGTAGTGCCTTCACTAATCGTTGGAGCAGCAACAACTGCTGCAACGTTGATTCAGCAGGACTGACCCCGACGACACCTGTTCGACAGTGCCGACTAGTGGGTGTCGCCGAGATCCAGCCTGCGAACTTCTCAGCCACAACCCGTGTTGTCGCCGCAATCCATGCACGTGTAACAGGCGCCAGTTCGTATCTTACGGCCTCCACATCGCGGGCACTCCTGGGCGTCATCATAGGCATTGAACAACGCTGACTGCCCTTCAGTTACCGTTGGAGGAGCCATTCGTATCTCGCCTGTCTCATCGATGCCAGCATCCACGACAGCTCCGCTGTGAGACTTCTTCTCTGCCTCAGCGTACTGGGTTGCAAGCCGAGCCCTGACCTCTGGAGTGAGAATCCCGAGCGCCTGCTGCGTATCGACGTCGAGGAACTTCTTGCCCATCCACCTGAAGATGTAGTCAACGATCGACTTGGCCATACGAATGTCACCGTCGTTGGTCAATCCGCTTGGCTCAAATCGCATATGGCTGAACTTCGACACATAAACTTCGAGTGGCACACCGTACTGCAGACCAAGCGACACGCTGATCATCAGCGAGTTCATGAGGCCGGCAAGAGTCGTACCCTCCTTGGCAATGTCGACGAAAATGTCGCCAGGAGTGCCATCGTCAAACAGACCAACGTGAATGTAGCCTTCATAATCACCAACAGCAAACTTGCGACCTACCTCCATGCGCTCTAGCGGCATCTCACGCCTGATCGGCTTGAAGAGCTGCTCCTGATCCTCAGAGCTCGCCTCGTCATCTCCCTTTGCGCTGAGTGGCTGGGCAACCTTGCAGTTGTCACGATAGATTGCAATGGCTTTTACTCCTAGTCGCCAACTCTCTTGCAGGAGGTCGACGATGTCGTCAACTGTGGCGGCTTCAGGCATGTTGACTGTCTTTGAGATGGCACCCGACAAAAATGGCTGTGCCGCGGCCATCATGCGCACATGCCCCATGTGGTGAATAGCCCTCGCTCCGACTGCGCAGTCGAAAACATCAAGGTGTTCAGGCTTGATGTAAGGAGCACCAACAACCGTATTGTTCTCAGTGATGAATGCAACAATCTGGTCAGTTTCGTGAGTCGAGTAGCCGAGCTTCTCAAGAGCCTTTGCCACCGACTGGTTTACGATGACCATGTCACCTCCACCAACAAGCTTCTTGCTCTTTACGAGCGAGAAGTCGGGTTCGATTCCAGTGGTGTCGCAATCCATCATGAAACTAATCGTGCCTGTCGGCGCCAACACCGTCGCCTGCGCATTGCGATAGCCGTGCACATGCCCCATGTCGATAGCCTCATTCCAGCTTCGCTGAGCGGCCAACATCACGTGATCTGGAACAAGAGCGCGATCGATATTTGAGATTGCGGCTCGATGCTGCTCCATCACACGCAGGTGGTGAGAGGAATTCTTCTCATACTCTTCGTAGGCACCCATTCGGGCAGCGATCCGCGCTGACTGTCGATACGCACGCCCCGTCAAGAGAGCAGTTACAGCCGCGGCATAGGCTCGCCCCTCATCAGAGTCATAAGGCAATCCAGCTGACATCAGCATTGCACCGAGGTTGGCATATCCAAGGCCGAGCTGCCTCATTGCCTTTGCGTTGGCAGTGATGCGCTCCGTTGGGTAGCTCGAAAAGCCAACGACGATCTCCTGTGCAGTTATCGTAACGTCGATTGCCTGCTCGTAGGCATCGACATCAAACACTCCCCTCTCGTCAACGAACTTCATCAGGTTGAGAGATGCAAGGTTGCAGGCCGAGTTATCAACGTGCATGTACTCAGAGCACGGGTTTGACGCATTGATCCGTCCGGATGCCGGGCAGGTATGCCAGTTGTTGATGGTGGTGTCGAACTGAACGCCCGGGTCTGCGCACTTCCAGGCAGCCTCTGCAATCTGGCGCAGAAGGTCGCGAGCGCGATAAGTCTTGGCGATATCACCGGTTGTTACCTCACGCGTCGACCACTCACCATCAATTTCAGCTGCACGCATGAAGTCGTCAGTAACGCGTACAGAGTTATTGGCATTCTGATACTGGATGGAGTTCCAGTGCTGGCTGGTAAGGCTCATGTCAAAGCCGGCAGCAGCAAGTGCGCGGGCTTTGTCCTCCTCATCGGCCTTGCACCAGATGAACTCCTGAATGTCAGGGTGATCAATCCCAAGCACGACCATCTTTGCGGCTCGACGTGTCTTGCCACCTGACTTGATGGTTCCAGCGGAGGAGTCTGCACCTCGCATGAAGCTGACCGGCCCTGAGGCATGCCCACCCTTGGACAGCTGCTCTACGCTTGATCTGATGGCGGAAAGGTTGATGCCTGCACCGGACCCGCCCTTGAAAATCAGCCCCTCCTCGCGAATCCAATCGAGAATCGAATCCATGTGGTCTTCGACTGACAAAATGAAACAGGCAGAGCACTGAGGCTTCTCTTCATGGCCGACGTTGAACCAGACAGGGGAGTTGAACGCCATCTTCTGCTCAACCAGCAGGTAGGTCAGCTCGTGGTTAAAGGTGGTTGCCTCGTCATTGGACGCAAAGTAGCCACCATCAATACCCCACTGCGTAATCGTGTCAGCGACCCGACCGATCAGCTGCTTTACCGAAGTTTCCCTCTCGGGTGAATCAAGCTTGCCGCGGAAGTACTTCTGGGCAACGATGTTTGTGGCGTTCTGCGTCCATGAGGCTGGAAACTCGACGTTGCGCTGCTCAAAGACCCAGTTGTCAGGACTGCCGATCAGGGCATCGCGCGTCTGCCAGTCAACCTTCTCAAAAGGATGAACTCCGTCGGTAAAGTGCCTGGTTACCAGCGCCCCATCGCTGGATCCTGAACGCGTATCTGTTGTCATCTCTTCCTCCGTTACCCTAATCATGCCCGATGCCTCCCCTGTTTTTTACTTATTTGTATTGGTTTCTTTCAACTTCATGCCGCTACCTTCACGGCATGCCTTCTGCCCAACCCTCGACGCAACCCGTTCGAGCTCCTGCTGAAACTCATCGAGATCGTCGAATGCTTTGTAGACCGATGCAAAACGCACGTATGCAACGTGATCGATCATGAATAGTCCTTCCAGTGCCAGGTCGCCAATAACGCTTGATGACACTGCATTTTCCGTCGCTGAACGGCGAGCCAGACCTGACTCGATTTCAATTACCAGCGACTCGAGTCTCTCGTGCACAACATTTCGTTTGTTACACGCACGTACGAGACCGGCCAGGAGCTTCTCTCTGTCGAACGGCTCCTGAACCCCACCGTGCTTTTCAACCCAGATGGTCTGGTGCTCACGCCGCTCGTAAGTGGTAAACCGTTCCCCACATGCAAGACACTGCCTACGCCTGCGCATAGAGTCACCCGCGCCGGATATGCGCGACTCAAGCACTCGCGTGTGCTGATGCTCGCAGCACGGACAATTCACCCGCAAAACCCCTTTTTCTAATCGTATTAACGGCACCCGCCGCATCTACCTTGCCTGCCAAACCCAACCAACACGGCCCCACCGCATTGAATGAGCACCCAAACCCGGTTTTCAGACCGCACACACTGGCCTTGAACCTTCTGGTGTCAGCGCCCTTTGAAACAGTAGTAGGTTCACTACCTGTTCCGAAAGCCCCTCTGGCAGGAAAAGGTTGCTAGATGCGACCTTTTCGCCCCATACAGGTAGCGTAGCAGGGGGGGTGGACGCACTATGGGTAGTGTTGGGAAGAAATTCTGGGCAATTGTGAGAAATCCTGCTGCAAAAGCTCAAGACTACCCCGAATTTTGCCGACATCTGCGGTAATGACCAACCTGCCCGCACAACCTGCCAGGCCAACGCCCGACCAAGGTGGCCAATCGCCGCAGGTCGCAAGGCTGCGGGCCACTAGTGCAAAGGCCAGCGACCGACAGGTGCGACTCAAGGTTTCTCGGCTCGCCAGGCTCCTGCACGGAGCGCTCGTTGCTGCAGTTTCGTTGAATATCATGCTGTTTGCCGCCCCAGAACTCTCTGGAGTTACAGCTGCTGCCATGCCTGTGAGTGATCGAATAGTGGCCGCGGTCGTTGTGACCACCATATTCATGGTGTCACTGCTTCAGGTCAGGCGAGCTTTCGACTATTCTCGCCTCGGGAGCCTCTCACGGAGCCTTTTTCGGATTCGATCGGTTCTCGTCGGCACAATAGTGGCATCGGGTATCGCGGCCATCTTCCCTTCGCTACATGTAAAGCCATTGCCAGTGCTGGCGACGGCCGTCGCAATCATGGCCACAAGCGCAGTTTGGGCAATGTTGACCGAATCCGCTTTTGGCGGAGTGCCGGTGCAGCGGGCTCTGATCGTGGGCGACGGTGAAAAGGTAAGAAGGTTCATAACCGAGTACACCAATGATCCGCATCCGCAATACGAGCTCGTTGGCATCATCAATGACTCCGACGCTCAAGGGGCTCTGCCAATCGATTCCGAGACTACCCTTGAAGATCTGGTCTCAATATTTGATGCGGACGATATCGGCGATTCAAGCAGCCCGGCGCCCGAGGTGCCACTTCTTGGCACGCTCGATGATCTGGAAACAATCATCGCGTCGGAGGCAATCGACATCGTGGTGGTTGCCGTACGGCGGGGCAGGCTCGAGCTGTTCGCAAGGCTTTCAGGTCGCAACGGTGCGCCAGTGGCCGTGCAGGAACTCCCACAATTCTCAGAAAGAGTGTTCGGCAGGGTGCCTGTTGATCTGATCAACTCGGCGTGGTTCATGCACCTCGCTCACCCATCGTTCCGAGGTTATGCAAACTGGATCAATCGATTGACTGATCTGGTCTTTGCCTCGACGCTCACGCTGCTCTCTTTACCATTCCTTCCGTTAATCGCCATAGGCGTCAAGCTCTCAAGCCCTGGTCCAATCTTCTACAGCCAGATCAGATTTGGCGAACGTGGACGCGAGTTCAAGATCTGGAAGTTCCGCACCATGCGCACTGACGCCGAGGCGTCCGGTAAAGCCAAGTGGGCCGATGAACGTGATCCGCGGATCACGCGCTTTGGCTGGTTCCTTCGCAGCACCAGGATCGATGAGCTGCCTCAACTCTGGAACGTGCTTGCCGGCCACATGAGCTTCGTTGGCCCTCGCCCCGAACGCCCAGAGTTTGTTGAGAAGCTGGAACGTGAGCTGCCCTACTACGAGCGCCGACACCTGATCAAGCCTGGCATGACGGGCTGGGGGCAAGTACGGTTCGGATACGCCAACTCGGTCGACGAGACCTTCCACCGTCTGGGTTACGACCTCTACTATCTGAAGCATCGCTCAGCCTTCTTCGATCTGATCATTGTGCTTGAAACCTTCAGGGTAGTGCTTGGACGGGTCGGAGCGAAGTAATCCGAGGCACAGCAGGATCTCCTGTGGTCCAAATTCACCGGAACTGGGTAAAGAGTGTTTGTGGCTGCGCGTAGGACGTGTTTGAGTGCGTGTGCAGCCGCGCCTGAGGATGGGAGATTGATGTGAGCCGACGCGATGTATTTTCTTCAGCAGACATGACGCCAGAGAGCATTAGAGGCGCACAGTTTGCGATGCGGGCGCAAGGCTATGATCCCGATCAGGTTCGCGAGTATCTGGATCAAGTTGCGTCAGCGGTTAATGTTCTGCTTCAAGACGACGTTGCCGCGGCCATGCGGGCAGAGCTCAAACGAAATGCCGAAATTGCATCGAGGGTCGTGCTTGCGGGGCAGGAAACTGCAGAACGCCTACGCGAGCAGGCGTCAGACGAAGCCAGGCGCATCATTGAAGACACCAAGAGACTTGCCGAGGAATTACGCGATGCCTCGCGGGCCGAGGTTGATCGCACCCGCAGCCACATCGACGAGCTGCGCGACAGCTTCATCAATGAGATGCGAGACATGTACGATCGCGTGGGCGCTACCCTTTATCGATTTGAGAATGATCGCGCGGCAAACATCCACCTGACGTCGGAATCGCGCACACCTGAACCTTCATCCACTTCACCAGCTCTTTCGTCATTTGGACGCGCTGGTGCTGGCACACCGCCTACATCCGAACAGCATGGAATGCTGGCGGAAATAGATGAAGGTGAGCCACCTGTAAACCCGGCGAACGAGGACAACGAGATTGGACGACTCGAACTTCCAGAGCCTGATTCTGATTTTGGTGGCGACTTTGTCGATGATTACTCAGAGTACGATGAGGCGGATGAATTTTCAGACGCGGCTCCGGAACCGGATATTGCACCGGCTCCGGGTGAACCACTCGTTGACCTGCGACCTCTGCAGGATGAGATCCATGGTGAGCTGGTTGTGCAGACCGAGGATGCAGCCTTGGACGATGACGAGCAGGCTGAGGCTCTTATTGCCGGGGTCGACGAGATCCTTGGGTCAGACCTGCCCGAGCCGACGCCCGCGCCTGCTGTGGCGCCAAATGCTGTTTCACCTGAAGTGATGAAGGGCGTTGTTCTAAAGGCAATGGACGAAGGTCAGCCCAGGGCCATGGTTGAGCGCTATCTCACAGAAACATGGGGCGTCACGGATGCATCAGCATTTGTTGACCAGACGCTAGCTGATCGCAACGCTGGATGATCCCCTATTGCGGTTCCTGCTGATTGGCAAATGCGTCAGCGCGCTTGCGCCCTTCATCATCTGAAGTCGCAGCGCCCGTCTTCACCTTGGATTTTTCAATGACGACCGCACCTGCAGTCTCGGTCTCGATGCGCGGGTTGAGGCGCGCAGCGTTATACATGAAGCGTCTCCACTGCTTTTCAGGGCGACCAGAGGCGCGTACTACGAGTCCGGCTCTGAACCATGCCACCCATGATTCCGGCTCGAGCCGCACAGCATGAGCCGCGGCGCGAACTGCCTCACTCTTGCGCTTCAGAAGCGAGTTGATCTCCGCCTGAACCAGATAAGGCTCGGCCCATGTTGCATCGTAGCTGGATGCTTTCTCGGCCCACTTCAATGCTGCCTTGGGGTCGCTCTCAACAAGGTCAGTCTTCTTTGCTTTCGACAACGCCAGGTCGGCCATTCCGATGGGAAGAATCAAGGCAAGTGCAACAAACACAACACCGACCCCCATCAGGAATCTCGGGGTGCGCTCCATGATTTTTTGGGGTGGGCAAACGCAGCCGGCGAGCCCTCCCATGAAGATCATTACAGGGATTGTCACCATTGGCAGATTCCATATCCAATCTACGCTGGCATGCACTCCCCAATAAACAAATGCCGCAATGCCAAGAGCAAACGACGGGTCACGACCAGCACCACTCAACAGGTACCTCCAGGCTCCCCAAAAAACGCTTGCCAGCACCAGACACGCAAGCAAAAAACCAGGTACTCCCAGCTCACCCAGGAATTGGAGTTCGATCGAGTGGGCCTGCTTTGGATGCTCACCAACCCGCCTCTCAACCACGTAACTTCTCTGGAAGTTGGCCGCACCAACTCCCGTCAGCGGATGCTTCAAAGTGTTCTGCCAGGCAACCCGCCAATAATCACACCGACCTGTACCAAACTCTCCAAAGTGAGACGTGCGTGGCCCTGTTGCCTCGACGAATGCCTGTGCCGAACGGCAAGCCTTCCACTGACCGGATACCCAGTCAGCTGAACGGCCACCGGCCACAACGAGAAATAGAACGAGTGCGATGCCAGCGGCAGCTGCGAAAGCAATCGTCGAAGTTCGCACAATTTTCTGCGGTGCCCAAGGTATCCACGAGCTGCCAAACTCTCTACGCACATACGACATCGCGAGCGTTGCCGAAGCAGCGATCAGCGCCACGGCAATGGCTATTCCTATTGCTGCGGCCCCGGCATCATTGGTTGCGGTGGCGGCAGTAGCAGCTGCATCCTTGACTCCCTTTTCGTCCCATTGAGCTCTGGCAAGATCATCAAGGCGCGCAAACGGAGCATTCAGCTTTTTCCAAGCGAGCGCGTTAGCGCCGGCAATGAGCGCTGTCTGCGCAAGCAAGGTCCAGCGCCGTGGTGTCATTGCAAATGCCACAACAATCGAGATGAGCATTGCTGGAAGTGCGGCGCGGCTCTGCGCCATGATGCCAAGTGATGCAAGGAGGCTTACTCCGGCTAGAGCCAGGCTTCTCTCACCCGCAAGGATGACTGACGACCATGTAGCCGCCCTGGTTTTCTGGTCATCAATCTGATCCTTGCGTCCAGCGACCCCCAGCAGCACGAGGCATCCGACCGCACAAAAAGCTGCAAGGCCATTTGGATACCCGACTGGGTCTGCAGCACGTCCAAATGAAAAGAGCGGTAGCGCGTCATCGGTCGCAAGAAACGCGATCATCGTGAGCAGCGCCGAGAGTGCGAATCCGCCACCCATCCACCGCATCATGCGAATCACCGCAGCAGACGAAGGCAGTGAGCCAACCCCACACACGAACGCAGCGGCGTACATGGCTGTGCGGGCGGCTTCCTCCCACGCAAGGTGACGCGAGAAATCTGCCCAGGTAATTGAAAGGAGGGTCCAGGCAGTCAGCACCAGAAAAGCAATTACTCCCAGACCAGCCATGCTCTTCCACCGTACGAGTCGCGCGTTAGCAACGAGAAGGGCCGCCCACGCAGCAACGGCGATGGCTGCGACAAACCACGACCTCGCGTGGTACGCCGCAAACCCTTGTGGAAGCTGATCGAGCAACGGCAGATGTGGTGCATGCGGCAGACAGAACAGCACCAGCATGACCGCAACCAGCGCGCCGGGCAAATGCTGGGCAACTGGTGCTGGAATGCTTAGGCGGGCCTTGGCCTTAGCCACGCGACTCCTTCAGCCAATCAACGGTGCGCGACATTCCCACATCCATTGGAGTATCAAGAGCAACGCCAAGAACTGATCTCGCGCGAGAAACATCGAGCACGCTGCGTGACAGCTCGCCTGGCCGTGCCTCAGCCAGTTCGTAGCCAGGATCTCCGCCAGCAACCATTTTCATGGTATTCCACAGCTCAATAACGCTGGTTTCCACGCCAGTACCAACATTGAACACCGGAATGGCGGCATCGACGTCATTCTCCTCTCCGCGCACTCCGGCTGACTCTGCCGCGATAGTTGCGTCGACTACGTCACCAACGAAGACGTAGTCACGCGTCTGGCTGCCATCTCCAAATATCTTGATGGGAT
>CAYTTD010000001.1:0-12590 GCA_964440595.1 uncultured Gaiellales bacterium | reverse complement strand
CCAACGAAGACGTAGTCACGCGTCTGGCTGCCATCTCCAAATATCTTGATGGGATGCTCATCGAGTATCGCGCCCCCGAATATCGCAACCACCCCTGCCTCGCCATGTGGATCCTGGCGCGGCCCGTAGACGTTGCCAAATCTGAGAATCACATGGGGAAGGCCATACAACCTTGCGCTGGTTTCGATGTACTTCTCGGCGGCTATCTTGGAGGCTGCATAAGGCGCGGCTGGTCGGGCAGGTGAATCCTCAGGAGCCGGCGCCGTGCAGTTGCCATAGATGGCTCCGCCTGTGCTCGCAAATACCACCCCTGCTCCATCGGCACGTGCAGCCTCAAGAATATTGATGGTGCCCAGAACGTTGCTTCTGGCATCCAGCAGAGGATCAGCAACAGACTGACGCACATCGATCTGGGCTGCAAGATGAAACCAGGTGGTAACCGGACCATGATCCCGAGAGACACCCATCATTGCCGCTGCGTCAGAGATATCAGCCTCAACAAATGTAGCGTCGCCTGGCACCTGATGGCGCTTTCCGGTTGCAAGGTTGTCGACGACAACGACCTTGCGCCCGCTGGCAATCAGAGCGTCAGCGAGGTGGCTGCCGATGAAACCTGCTCCGCCGGTAACTACAACCGTGCCCGCAACTGAACCACTACTCATCAGATTCATCTCTCATCCCCCTGTTAATACATAGGGGATTCCCAGTTAGCGCTCTCGATAACCATTGAACCGGATCACTGCAAAGGCCAGGGAAAGGCCGATAACATCGGGTTTTTGCAAAAAATTCACTTGACAAGATTCGTTTTTGGCCTAATCTGGGGTCAGGACTGCAAAAGCAAAGGAAGGCCGAACCATGCGGATCCACAGCCTCACAAAGAATTTCACACTCACCACCATGACAATTGCAGCAGCATTGTTGACTGCAGCACCTGGCATTGCAGTGGCGGGTGAATCCATGTCGGGATCAGGCATTACGTCGGCGACTGGCACCACGACTTCGTCGGGCGGCTCGTCATCTTCGAGCTCTGGCACGTCATCTTCGAGCTCTGGCACGTCAACCAGCAGCTCATCGACCACAACCACAACTTCTGGCGGCGGCTCATCAAGCTCAACCTCGACCTCATCACCGGTTACTGACCAGTATGTTCCTGAGAAGCCAGTTACGCCTCAACCAAAACCTTGCCCTGTCGGCACGACGACAAATCCTGACGGCAGCTGCGCGGCACCGGTAACAGTACCTGCACCTATCGTCAACGGCGGTGGCACGGCTCCTGATACCACTCCCGAGCCTGTCGAGGACGTGCTGGGTGAGGAGGCCAAGCCAGTTGTTGAAGGCGGCGGTGCAGCACCAAAGGCAGGCGAGCTGCCATTCACAGGTCTGCCAATCGCCTGGGTAGCTGCACTGGGCATGGCTCTCATGTTCGCCGGTTTTGCAGCATGGATTCGCGGTCGCATCGCTCGAGCCAACTCATAAAGTCTTTGTCGCATTGTTGTGACCCCGGACAAAAACCACTACAATGTGTAGTAATTCAACCGGGAGGGCGCATGCGATGAAGAAGGCAGCCTTCGCACTAGCAGCAATCGTTCTAGCAATTATTGTCACTGGCGCTGCGATTAGCAGAAATTCCAAAAACTCCAAACCATCAACAAACGTAGATAAAGCGACCAGCAAACAGGTCACCACGGGCCCCAAAGGCACCGTCTGGGTCGCGAACGAAGACGGCAACTCGATTAGTGCGATCAACACAGCAAGTGGCAAGGTACGTCTGACCATCGAGGGAGTTGAGGCACCTCACAACATCCAGACAAGCACCGACGGACAATCTGTCTGGACCGTTAGCGGCCACGACTCAAAACTTTTTGGGTTTGACGCTCAAACCGGCGATCCGATTGGCGAGGCAGACACTCCCAAACATCCAGCACACGTCATACTGTCACCCGACGACACAGAGGCATATGTAACCGGCGCAGAAGGCTCTGAGCTGGCCGCAATAAATCTTGACTCACTGAGCCGACGAGCAACTTCAAAAACTGGAAAATATCCGCACGGATTGCGAGCGAGCCCAAATGGCAAACAACTCCTTGTAGCCAACATGAAAGGAGAGTCGGTCTCGCTATTTGATCGCAACACTATGAAAGCGGCACGAGCAATACCGGTCGGCGATACTCCAATTCAGGTCGCCTGGATGCCCGACAATAGAATGGCGTTTGTTTCCCTCAATGCCCAGGATGCAGTGGTAAAGATCGACACAAAGGCGCAAAAGGTAGTGGCCCTGGCAAAGACTGATTTTGGTCCGGCACAGACGTACATCACCAGTGACGGAGAGAGATTACTGGTAGCCAATCAAGGCACAGACGCAAAGCCCTCGGACACCCTGGCAGTCTATGACACAAACGCCTTGGATCTGGTCTACAAGATAAAGACGGGTAGTGGCGCTCACGGCATTACAACCGATAACGCCGGCAACTACGCCTTCGTTACAAACATGTTTGCTAACGAAGTTGTAATGGTCGACCTGACGAAGGAACAGATCGTGTGGCGCTCACAGGTTGGCAAACTGCCAAACGGTATCAGCTATAGCGCGACGACAATTAATGCTAATGCTCCGGAGACCATCGAATTTGAAGCAGAAGCCAGTGAGAACGATAAAATGATGGATCACTAGATGGTCTGACAAAATGTAGTAGAATTAACGTAATCAGGGGGTATCATTAACGTAATCAGGGGGTATCCAAGTGAGACGAATAGCGATTATTTTTGGCGTGGTTTTAGTAGGTGCAATTGCGACTGCCTGTGGAGAGACAGTCACAAGCAGCCAGCGGGTGGACCGCTGCCTTGCCAAGCAACCCGACGCAACACAAGCAGATTGCAAGAAGTGGGAAAAGGCAAAGGAACTTGAAGACAATGGGCGACACCGCGGCCACGAAAACATGTAGGTGACATGAAGAAAAAGCGTGCAGAACATGGCCAGCTTCAGGCCAGGATTATCGCCATCGTAAGAGACCGGTGCCAGTGTACAGTGCGCGATGTTCACGAAGAAATCCGCCAGGAGCGGGATGTGGCATATACGACTGTGCTCACCGTAATGACCCGCCTGGCTGAGCGTGGCATACTTGATCGATCCAGGACGGGAAATGTCGGAGTATTCAGCATTGCTGTTAGCAGCGACCCTGACGCTGCCAACCAAGTAATCGAACACCTAATTGGTCGGTTTGGCTCAGTTGCTGTTGCGCAGTTCGTTGCCAATGCCAAGCTGGATCCAGATCTGATGCAACAACTTCGTAACCTGATTGAAAAAGAAGATGCCTAATATCGACGTCAGGATATTCAGACAACTACTTGTCGCAGTGACGGTCGCGTTGAGCGTCATCATCTTGGTTGCAATCTGTATAGCCCGAATCGGGGCTCCCCATCATCTGTTTCGGTCAATCACGGATGCGTGCCTTTCGCTCCAGCATGTTATGAGTGATGTGGTCTCAATTATTTTGGCGGGAGTTGTGGCTGTAACCATCACTCTCGGCGCTCTGACACTCTTTTCAATTCAGGTGAGTACTCGTAGATTTGTCAAGTCGCTGAAACTCGCCGATTCCGACCATCACAACCTGCCCTACTACGTAATAGACGACAAGCGCCTCATGGCTTTTTCAGCCGGTTGGCTAGTGCCTCAGATTTTTGTATCCAGTGGCGCAATCATGGCTTTGACTAAAGACGAACTTGAGGCCGTGGTCGCTCACGAGAGGCATCACGTGAAACGAAGAGATCCTCTCAAACAGATGTTTTCCCGAACTATCGCCACTTCTTTTTTTTGGCTCCCAGTAATACGTGAACTCGAACGTAAGCTTGAATTGGCCGCTGAAGTCTGTGCTGACCGTTCGGCGGTTTTTCTTAGCGGTCGCAAGACTCCACTTGCGAGAGCAATACTCAGGTTTGCATCATGCCCTTCAGGCATCGCAGTATCTAACATCGCAGGCACTGAGAACGGACAGGAGCGAATTCGGATTCTCTGCGGCGATCACGATTTTGAGACCAGAATATCCCGGAAGTCCATAGTGGTTTCCACAGCTGCAGTCTCATTGATATTCGTGTTGGCCGTTGCACACGAATTTCTGATGGTGATGTAGTTATCTTGCCTGGTGCAGGTCATGCCCCATCCTCTGATGCCTCGGAGGAGTTTCGTAGACCAATATTGAGGTAACCAACATGACGAAAACCAGAATTGCTATCTCATAGGCAACAAAGCGACGGAGATTCACTGAAGACCTGCGACTCTTCTGCATCAGCTCAGGCACGTGCTTCTGCTGATTGACTTTAGCAAGCGGCATGACCATTACCAGGAGAAGCACCTTGACCAGTACAAGGCGCCCGTAACTTGTGCCAAACAGATCACCAAAGCCTATTCCGATCTCAAGCAACGCTGCAACCGCGCCGGTAACCACAATGGCAATTACCGAAACAAATGCAAGATCAGAGAATCGCTTGACAGCTGGATACACCCCATCATGCCCCGCCAAATCTGGATTGCTCAGGTGCCATATCTGAACGATACCGCCTATCCATATGCTGGCTGCAAGCAGATGAATCATGTCGGCCGGAATACGCAAGGCCTGAATTTGCGACACCCATGCGTGACCTCCAAAAGCTGGCAATATGCCCAACGCAATAGCTAGCATTGCGAATCTAAATCTCACACTGCTGTCACGCCGCCGCATCGCCTCCTTCATTCTCGGGTACAGGCGTAGCAGCACAATGCCGCCGAGCATTGCTCCTACAGAGACTCGCCCAACCGGGGTTAAGATGTACGGAACAAAGTTCCAGGGATTCAACACGCCCCAAATCGAATACTCGCCCGCCAATGCAAGATTGATGCAGAAGTTACTGAAGGCAGAAACGGCGAGAATCAAGGCAGAGCGCCTGAAGTACAACGGACGCCAACCTGGTGCAATAAAAGTAGAAAAAATTGTTCCGCCAACCAGTATCAATAGGGAGACATAAAAGAATGCTCTCGTAACGGTGCCAATGCCTGTCAGTAGATCTATTGGATAGCTTTGAGCAACATCGGCAGGTCGATTGCGACTTTTTCCTGGCGCGACAGTAACGCCCCTTTTAGTAATCTCGAAGCTATACGAACCATTGATGGCATGTCCGTCCGATCCAACCGACCTCCAGCGAACCTCGTGAACACCACGGCGCTCCGCACCAACAGACACAACTACGTCAGAACCATCCACGGTAACGGTCGCTGCAATATCCACCCCCTTGGGATCCACTACCTGAACTTTCTGCAGGGTCGCGGACACGTCAGTTGAGAAGGTGAGTTCAATACTCTTCAGCGGACGATCAACGACCTCCCCCTGCGCTGGATCCGAGTCCTTCAGCTTTGTGTGTGCACTCGCTGGCTGGGCGATCACAAGGCAGAAAATGATTACCAGCAGCACACACCGACTAATATTGGAACCAATGCTAATGTTGTTCTCCACTATGCATCTCGCCAGCTGGCTTAGACCCTTCGTATTGAACCACGGTCATCATTCCTCCGTCTGCGTGGTGCAGCTCATGACAATGGAGCATCCAGACGCCTGGATTCTGTGCAACAAATTCGATGTCAGCCGTTTCGCCAGTTGCCAGCGTTATTACGTTTCGCTTCTGGCGAGCAGGAAGCGGAACCGGATTTCCGTCAAGCGCAGTGATCGTAAACTGGTGTCCATGTAGATGTATCGGGTGAATCGTGGATGATCCTGCGTTGATCAACCGAAGACGAACTTTCTGGCCACGCTTGATCTTCACAGGCTCAAAGTCAGGCATCGCGCGACCATTTATCGTAAAGACGTTGAATCCAGCATTGTGAGCCTGGTGCCCACCACCAGTCATCATTGCCACATTCAGGCCATCAGACTCAACCGCCCACTCGTCGAGAACAAGCACTTTGTCTACATCTACGTCGGCCTTGGCTTTTGGATCGATGATCAGCGGTCCAGCCAATCCCATGTCCAATTGGCTGGCCTCGTCTCCCGGCTCTGATCCGTGAGTGTGGTACCAACGCGTGCCCGCTGGCCTTGCCACAAACTCGTAAGAGTAGCGCTCGCCAGGCTTGATTGCCTTCTGGGAGATAGTTGGTACGCCATCCTGGTTGGACGGCACGTCGACGCCATGCCAGTGAACGGTCGTCGCGGCTGGCAGATTGTTGGTGAAGTTCATCCTTACCCTGTCGCCCTCGGTGACCCTTATCGTTGGTCCGGGCACCTCACCGTTGTACCCCCAGGCTGCGACTGTCTGCCCATCGCGATACTCCCACCGAACCGGCCTGGCATCAAATTCAAACTGCTTGTAGCCACCCACAACCTTGAACGGCATTGGCCCCTCACGATCCTTCGGCGCTGAAACGCTGATCTTTTCAAGGTCACGCCTGCCCATGCTCTGCTTGATCATCTCGCCAATCTGTTGGGCCGACATCGACATTCCGCCGAACTCAGCTGAAGAGTCATCATCGACATCACCTGAGCCACCAAAGACTGCAATTACGAACACTGCTGCGAGGGCACCAACAACGCCAACCATCACTCGAACCCGTTGTGAAAAAAAATCTTGCATCCCTAAATACTACAGAACGTAGTAGACGGGTGCGGTGTAATGCTATTCTTTCCTACCTTGAGACAAGGAACATTCATAACGCTCGAGGGCATAGACGGATGCGGCAAGAGCACACAGGCGCGAATGCTTGTCGAATACCTCGAACGCAGTGGATTCACGGTGAGGCTCATTCGCGAACCTGGCGGCACAAGGCTCGGAGAGGTCATTCGCGGGGTTCTTCTGGATCCGGGAACCGGATCAATCTCAGGAGAGGCCGAAGCTCTACTCTACGCAGCAAGTCGCGCCGAGCTGGTGCGCACGGTCATCGAGCCGGCTCTTGCAAGCGGTGAGATCGTTGTCGCAGACCGGTTCATGGACTCATCCATCGCCTACCAGGGCGGTGCAAGAGGCCTGGGAATCGAGGAGGTCGAGGCCGCAAACAGGCTTGCAGTTGGCGGAGCGTCACCTGATCTGACCCTCTTCTTTGACGTGCCAGCTGAAGTTGCGGCTGCGAGGCGAGCTGCAGAATCGGGTGAAGACGATCGTATTGAGCAGGAAGGTTCCCCATTCTTTGAGAGCGTTGCCTCCTGCTACCGGGAGCTCGCATTGAGATTCCCAGAGCGAATCCACACAGTAAACGCGGATGCAGACCCCGAAGTTATTTTCTCCCAGGTAAAGAGCATCTTTGAAGCAGAGGTGAGCAAATGACCGACGCATCGGCGCTGCCAACAATTAGCGCAATCACACAGACCGACCCGGATCTGTGGATGACGCTGCAGCCCCGCATCGCCACCGCACTCAAGCAGGCCGCGGCAGCAAATACCGCGCATGCTTACCTGTTTGAAGGGCCCATCGGCCACCTGACCTACGACGCTGCACTCTGGTTCGCTTCCCAGCTCCTCGCCCCGCGAAGCGAGCCGGGTAAAGCGGGAGGCGCAGCACATGACGGATCTTCCAATGCAATCCAGCGAGTGCTGCGCGGCACTCATCCCGACCTGCACGTACTAATGCCGGAAGGCCGCACCATTCGGATTGACGAAACACGTGTTATTCCTCAGGTCACATCAATGAAGCCTTTTGAAGCAGAGCGTCAGGTAGTGATTATCGAGAGCGCTGACACGATTGACTACACCAACGCTGCGGCGGGCAATGCCCTGCTTAAGGTAATTGAGGAGCCAACCGGCGATGTAATTTTCATTCTTCTCGCGAACCGTTCGTCGCGGATGCTTGAGACGATCAAGTCACGTGTAATTCGCACTGTCTTCCCACCAATAGCTCCGGAAGCGATGGTCGAAGCGTTTGCAGGATCTCATTCTGCCGATGCACTGGATCGTGCTCGCGCATCACGTGGCGATGTAATGGCGTACACGAACTACATGGGAATGCATGCGGACGCCCGAGATTGGTGGAGTGACCGAACGGTGATACTCGACACGCTCGCAAGCCTCTGCAATGCAGGGCTACACCCACACGAGTTCGCGAAGAAGATCACAGACGTGGCGGCAGAGGAAGAGCAGTTGGCGCACGCCAAGGCCGAGCACCACTTCGAACAGATGATGCTGACGATGGCCCCCAAGGAGGCAACGCGGTTCAAGAACACCTCCGACTCCGACGGCATGGAGAAGCGAATTCGAAGAATCGTCTCGCGGCGCCGCTTTGAGACGATGATTCGAATCCTGGACGAGATGCGCTTCTGGTACCGCGACCTTGCAGCGGTGTCAAACGGAGCAGAGATGTCTTCCGGAGACACCAGCCTGGCTGCATCACTAACCGCTCTGGCGAGCTCCCCCGCTGCCACGCACGCGTTCGCTGCTCTGGATGTGCTGGATGACCTCGCATTTCGCCTCGAATCCCCTGTCGATCAGGTGATCGCGCTTGAGTCAGCCTGCGCGGAGCTCGCGTCCCTAGCCGCAGGACGAATCAGGTCTCGACGCACCTTCGGGGGCGCTGCACGTAGCCGCCAGGGTTACGATCTGGCTCTGTAGCTAGCAAAATCGTATGCATCGTGGCTGTTGAAACACGGCCAAATGCGGGGTTTCCATAAATTCTTTACGAAATAGTAACTGTTTCTTTCTTTATTTAATATGGATAGTTGCCGATCATCAAATATAATAAGCAATGGTGCGTTCGGGATTACTTGACACGATTGCGCCAAACAAGGGGTGATGGAAAACATGGGTGGGAAGGTTGACTTCCAAAACTGGTTCGAGGTCGAAGAGAAGCGTCCGGAACCACTATTTAACGGCAGCATTACATCTGGACTGAATCCAACCCAGGCACTTGATGCCCTCCACACAGAGTACGCTGACAGGCTGTACCACTTTGCGCTTTCAGTGCTTAGAAACCCACACGATGCTGAAGATGCGGTTCAGACAACCTTCATGAACGCCTACGGAAGCCTCGTCGACGGTCGATCACCGCAGACAGACTCCTCGTGGCTGTTTCGCATCGCCAGAAACGTCTGCCTGAATCGAATTCGCACGCGCCAACGCAAGCCCGCGTCAACCTTGGATGGAATGGACGTCGCTCAGCTCCAGACAACCGAGGATCGGGTGGTCGATCTAATGCACATTCGTGCCTTGAAGTCAGCGATCCAGGGGCTGCCCGCTAATCAGCGCAAGGCTATTCTTATGCGAGAGCTGGAAGGCGCAAGCTACGCCGAGATCGCAGAGCGAATGGATACAACCCAGAGCGCGGTGGAGAGCCTGATATTCCGTGCACGGCGCCACCTGGTCAGCATTCTGGAAAACTCAGGCGTTGCACCTGTAGCAGCGTAACGGACACTTACCTGGTTTTTTTTTGGTTTGGGGTGGTGTGTGTCTTTTGCAAGACACGCTTACCTGAGCATTCATCCTGATGCTCAGGTTTTACGCTGCTGATTCGCGTCCTGCGAATCAGAGTCTTGCTCCATACACACACCACCCCAAACCCCAGAATTACAGTTGCTGTTGGGAGATGTGGGGTGTTCGTGCACGCAAAGCCAGCGCGAACACCCGAGTCGGCTTCCGCCCAATTCGGCGGAAGCAAAGAAAAAGCGATGGATAACCTGAGTCGAACGACTAACGGCCCATGCGATAGCGCTGAACCAGGTCACCGTCAACCACGGCGCGCATTGCCGGATGAGCCTTCCAGATGCCATTCTTCAGCATCATGTGACCTCGCGCTGCATGATCGCGGACGATGGCTTCAAAGTGAAACGGAGCAGGCTTGCTTGTCGGCGGCAATGCAATGTCAGGATCAGACATTGCTGTTTCCAGCTCGCCCGTGTACCGGACTCCCCTGAGGTGATAGGTGCCGTTCTTCGCCATAAGCACTGCGACTGCAGGGCCAGAACCGCGCGTGACATATTGAGCTGCCTCAATTGCATGATCGAGCTTTGAAAAGCCGCTCAGTGGACCAAAAACCTGACCAGTGCCGGTGATCCGGTCAATTTCGAGGATGTTATCGCCACCGGTGCCGCTAAGAATGCGAATCTCACCGAGCTCGGCTCCCTTCCACTCGGATCGAGATGGAGCCTGAGAAACGCGAGCTGCCATTGCCGTGGTGAATTGTGATGATGGAGGAAAAGGATTCGAGGCTGAATAAGCGATGGATAGGGCTGTGGGAGAAATCATTTTTAGGGGGATCCTGTCTCTTTTAGATGTACAGGATCATTATGGTAGCACCGGCTTGAAAGTTGGTGCGGCAGCAGCCACTCACTCCTGCAGAACAGTTGCGTCTGCGATCGCCGTGGCATCTGCCATGTGATCAGGGGGAATCAAAGCCAGTAGTGCATCCAAGGCCGCCTGGTCAGGTAGCGAGATGAAAATTCCATCATCCGCGTTCAAAACCCGCACATCGATGCTCGCACTGGTAGCGAGCTCGCCAATCCCGATTCCTAGCTTGTCGGCCAGCATTTTCCCTGCATCAACCGTGTCCACGGGGTCAGCTGTTGAAGCTGCCTGTTCAGTATTGCCGGTAAGCCGAATGAGGAGACCAGGACGCCCATCGGGGACGGAACCTGGCTCAGATAACTCGATTGTGGCTTCGGCTGGAAGGTTCTCCAGCAGGAATCCAGCCAGATCTGCCAAGCTTGCTTCAGCGGCTTGCGACTGTTCATCTGCCTGGGACGGGTCATCTCCTTCGGTGCTCATCCCGGCATCATCTACTGCAGGGGCGATTTCCGAGGCACCTTCCGAGGTGCCGCTTGCGCCGGAGTCAATCCCGCTGGATGGGTCAGCACCTTCGTCAGGGTCATCGATGGCTGCATCCGGGTTTTCGATACCGTCGTCCGCATCTGGCGACTCCGTCGATGGAGAAGGTTCGACTGTTACATCGGGATCAGACTCAGCGGGCTCTTCTTTTGCTGGTACAGGTGCACCTACAACAGGTGGCGTGCTATCTGTCTCAACCTCTGGTGGAGGAGCCACCACTTCGAATCGCCTGTCATAGCTTCCACTATTACCAGCATTGTCAGTTGCGGTCACCGTGACCACGTACAATCCCGGATCGACATGTGTTGTATCCCAGGAACAAACCCAGTTCTCCGGGTTTTCAGGATGAATGCAGATGTCACCTCGCTTGTCTGACCCCTGGGCCTGCCACGTTACGTCAACGCCCTCAATGCCGCTGGCATCATCTGTGGCGCAGCCGCGTAGCTCGACATTGCCAAAGATCTGCTTGACGGAGGTGTCAGCCAAGGCAGCTGCCGTCTGCTGCATGCACGCATTGTGCGCCGCTGCCGTACTTGCTGGAGCAGCTAACAAGCGACCTGGTGCCATCATCGCTGCCATGACAGTAACACTGGTAATACCAAGCAATAGCGCCGACCTCACCGCCACGCACCGGGTACGCGCGGAGAAGGATTCAACCATGCTTTGCCATTCGGAAGTACTACCCACCAAGGTCGTTTATCGACATCTTTCCTTAATTTCTTTAATTGGCGCGATGGTCTGGTCTGCCCGAAAAGTCAAAAAAGGCCATTCGTCGCGTGGCACTTGTCAGATTTCGAAATATGGGTTTCACTGAATATGTATCACGCACTGCCCGCGTGATGCGAACCGGGGGGTTCAGCCAGGGGGTCTGGCAAATCGCGCTATCGTCGATGAACCTTTTTTGTTGTGAAAATTTGGCCAGGAGGGCCGGGGTTTGACAGGAAGTTTCAACTGTTGCTCTTGCGCAATGCCAGTTCAGGCTGGTGGTTATGCGCCCACTTACGCACCAGCGATGCCTCCTGCCTCGATGCCAACAACCCCGATGCCAAATTCTGCATTTCCCGCGGCTCAACCTGTCGTTCAGGGGGGCGGCGGTCAGCTGGATCAGACCATGATCTCTTGTGTGGCAAGCCTCGCCTCTGCCGTTGCTGCATTGACCCAGGCGGTCACAAGTCTTGTAACGCTGATGACGCAGATGAAGCAGGGGGGTGCAATGCCGGGAGGTGGTGGAGCCGCACCTGCAGCCGCCACTCAAGGAGTAGGCGCCATGGGAGCTCCCACTCCGCCGACCGCACCAGGCGGTGCATCGGGAAGCGGCGGCGCAGCAGGCGACATACCTCCTGCGGAAAAGACGGACCGAGCTACGATCGAAGCATTTATTGACCGAGCTGCCAAGATATACGGATCAGACGCCGCACATCTCAAGCGGGTTGCTGGCAAGGAATCAAGCTACAACGTAACTGCTGTAAATGACTGGGACTCAAATGCACGCAAGGGCGTGCCATCCAAAGGTCTGTTCCAGTTCATTGAGCCAACATTCAAGAGCTACGCTGCCGAGGCCAAGAAAGCGAATCCAGAAGCCTGGGCTGGTATGGGCGAGCCGAACTGGATGGATTGGCGTCACCAGGCACTTGCTGCGGCATGGGCTTTCGCCCATGGCAAACAAAGCGCCTGGACCACCGCCTAGATAGATGGTCGATTCCTAAGTCTCGCTGGATTGGATCGCTTACATATAAGTGACCTCCTGGCTGCAAATCGTTGGACTGCTGCGTCCTCGATCCTTGAAATAGCTCCGCTATTCCCTCGGATGTGCGTCCTTGCATTCCT